>CAZHHV010000064.1:0-10338 GCA_964532335.1 uncultured Nitrospiraceae bacterium | reverse complement strand
AACTCTTGCCTTAATTTTATCTTTTCAGAGCTCCTGTCAATTATTGCTCCCAGTTCTTCGAGGTCTATAGGTTTCTGGAAGTAATTTTCTGCGCCGAGGTTTATAGCGGCTATTACATCCTTAACCTCACCAAAGGCTGTCATTATATAAACTATTGAGTCAGGACGGTCAGTTTTGATCTTCTTTAGAAGCTCTAAACCATAAATATCAGGCAGTCGAAGGTCCAGGAGGACTATATCAGGCAGGTTCTTCCTTGCAATATCCAGTCCCTTAGCCCCTGTATCAGCAAGCAGGACATCATAGTTTTTTTTCTCAAAAAATGTCTTGAGGGCAAGTTGTATTGTAGGGTCATCTTCAATTATAAGTATTTGCATCAATCCTAACAACTCCGGTACTTATTTGTTATCGGGAACCGCCTGTCTTTGCCAAAGGCCCGCGGTGTTATTTTTATTCCCGGAGGAGACTGCCTTCGTTTATATTCACTTCTGTCTATCATTTCTATGACCTTCCTTGTGCACTCAATATCGCATCCTGAAGGCAAAATGTCCTCAAAACTTTTGTCGTCTTCAACGTATGCTTTTAGTATGGGGTCAAGCACAGGATACGGAGGCAGAGAGTCCGTATCCTTCTGATCAAATTTCAGCTCCGCAGAAGGCTCTTTCCAGAGAACCCTATCGGGGATTACTGCCCTGCCCTCTTCCGAGTTTTTCCATTTACAGAGTTCATAGGCAAGGGTCTTGGGCACATCTTTTATAACGGCAAAACCTCCTGCCATATCGCCGTAAAGCGTAGCATATCCGACGCTCATCTCAGACTTATTCCCTGTTGTCAGAACAAGCCATCCGAATTTATTGGAGAACGCCATAAGTATATTCCCTCTTATTCTTGCCTGCAGGTTCTCTTCTGTTTTATCTTCGGAAAGCCCCTTGAATTCCATTTTAAGACTTTCGCGGTAAATTTCAAGTATCTTGCTGACAGGCACCTCGATTATTTTAATGCCAAGGTTTTTGGAGAGTTCATACGCGTCCTCCCTGCTTTCTTTTGATGTATATGGAGACGGCATAAAGATACCTGAAACATTTTCTTTGCCTATGGCATCAACTGCAATTGCGGCTACAAGCGAAGAGTCAAGCCCGCCGCTTAAACCTATTACAACTTGTTTAAAATCATTCTTAACCGCATAATCTCTGGTGCCTAAAACAAGCGCTTTATAAACCTCTTCTTCAAATCCCCCCTCGCCCCCCTTTTCTAAAGGGGGGATGGGGGGATTATAACCGTCCAATGCAATCTCTGAGATAATCATTTCTTCTTCAAACTGTTTTCCTCTGACTATAATCTCACCTGCTTTATCAACTACAAAGCTTCCTCCGTCGAAAACAAGTTCGTCCTGCCCTCCGACTGTATTCAGATACGCAATTACCACTTTGTTGTCAGAGGCCCTTTCTGAAATCATCTTTTCCCTTAAATGCGCCTTGCCCATATGATACGGGGAAGCATTTATATTCAAAATGACCTCAGCTCCTGCGAGAGCCTCATACTTTGCAGGGCCTTCGGGATACCATATATCCTCACAAATATTCACTCCGATATTTATATCCTCAATTCTATAGACAGGGGTTTCGTTCCCTGCCCTGAAGTATCTGTATTCGTCAAAGACCCCATAGTTTGGAAGAAACACCTTGTGGTACACGCCAATCATCTTGCAGTTCCGGATTATTGCTGCAGCGTTGTAAAGAATGCTGTCTTTTTTGTCAACAAAGCCGACAACAGCCGTTATATCTTTCGTATTTTCAATAACCATGTCTAATGCCTTGAGGTTATCGTCTATGAAATGGTGTTTCAGCAGGAGGTCTTCAGGAGGATAACCTGTTATCGCAAGCTCAGGAAATACAACCACACCGGAATTCTGCTCCCTTGCCTTCCGGATGTAATCGCAAATCTTCAAGACATTCCCTTCAATGTTGCCGACAGTAGGATTAATCTGGGCAAGCGCTATTCTGATTGTCTTCATCTCTCTCCTCTGTCATTCCGAGGTCGTTTCGACCGAGGAATCTAATTATTTAGTGCGGCAATATCATGGTTTAAGATTGCGTCGGCTTCGCCTCGCAATGACATTTACACCTTTACTCAATGATAATTTGAAGCGCTTCCATTTGTAAACCCCGTTAGAAAAATTTCCCCTTCTAACGGGGTAAGCTATTTAACCCTTCTTTAACTCCCACCCTATAACTTTTAAGTTCAGTTTCTGTATAATACCCCATGGATTTTTTGAATATACTGTTTCCTGTTTCCGGAGTTCAGACTAATGTTCTGTTGCCGCCTTTTGTTGCAATGGTAATTTCTTTTTTTACCTCAATGGGAGGAGTATCCGGCGCATTCCTCCTTCTTCCCTTCCAGATGAGTGTGCTTAATTACACCTCTCCATCGGTAAGCGGCACAAATCATGTCTTTAACATCTTTGCAATTCCAAGCGGCGTTTACCGCTATATAAAAGAAGGCAGGATGGCATGGCCGCTGACATGGATAGTAATTGCAGGAACCCTGCCCGGAGTATTTCTCGGTTTTCATGTAAGGGTTTTGTATCTCCCTGACCCTAAAGCATTTAAGTTTTTTGTCGGGTGCGTATTACTTTATATCGGAAGCCGCCTGCTTAAAGAATTCATAGGTAAAGACAAAATAAAACCTTCCGCTGCAAATGCCCTTGAAGAAAAGTTTAAACAGCAGCAAAGTTCAAGACTAACAGCAGGCATCCCGTCTCATGCGGTTGTAAAGACAAAACATATATCATTAAAAAGTATTGAATACGAGTTCTGGGGAGAGCTTTTCTCATTTAACCCTATTGTCGTGTTTATTCTGTCATTTGTTGTAGGGATTATAGGGGGCGCTTATGGCATCGGAGGCGGCGCAATTATTGCGCCTTTCTGTATTTCATTGCTGCGCCTGCCTGCATATACGATTGCAGGCGCTACTTTAATGGGAACATTTATGACATCAATCGCAGGAGCATTGTTTTACAGTATTCCGCTGATAGTGAATAACACCTCCTCAATGCCTGACTGGCCATTGGGCATTCTGTTCGGTGTCGGCGGTTTTGCCGGTATGTATATCGGCGCAAGGCTCCAGAAATTTGTCCCGCAGCGGCTTATCAAAATAATACTGGGCCTGATAATTATTTTCCTGTCTATCAGATACATTTTGCAGTTTTTTGCATTTTTTTGAATTCAGGCTGCATATCATGTAAAATAGCAGTAAGATGCCCTTAGCCAGAGAAACAAAAATTTATAAAACATTTATGGTCTCCATCAGCCTGACGATTATTGCAGTCCTGTCAGGGATTTTTTTTATTACAACTGCAAGAACCAGGCAGTTAATAGATCAAGAAAATGTAATAAGGGCCAGGACATTATTTAACGGTATAATTTTAACAAGAAAATGGAATGCTAATTACGGCGGTGTCTATGTTGAAAAGAAGAAAGGGGATAAGTCTAATCCATATTTAACAGACCCTGATATCAAAACAACTGACGGAAAGGTTTATACAAAAAAGAATCCAGCCCTGATGACCCGCGAAATTTCTGAATATGCTGAAAAGGAAGGGTTATTTAAATTCCATTTAACAAGCCTGAATCTCCTTAACCCTTCAAATAAACCTGACGATTTTGAGACAAGGGCATTGTTTTTATTCGAGCGCGGCACAAAAGAGTTCTCTATTACAGAAGAGAAAAACAACAAGACATATTTCAGATATATGGCGCCGCTTTATGTAGAAAAAGAATGCATTCAGTGCCATTCACATCAGGGCTATAAGATAGGCGAAGTGAGAGGCGGCATTAGTATAACCTTTGATATTGAGAATATTCGCAATAAGTTAGAAATCAACACTATCTATGTAATCATTTTCGGTTTGCTGTCTATATCTTTCCTTTTAGGGCTTATTTTTTTCTTTACAGTGCGGTTAATAAAGAAAACTTCGGAAATTCAGCAGCGATTCGAACACATGGCTATAACAGACGGGCTGACAGAAATATTTAACAGAAGACACATAATGACAAGGTTTAATGAGGAATTCGAAAGAGCACAAAGGCTTAAGAAAAATCTGGGATGCATAATGATTGATATAGACAGGTTCAAGTCCATAAATGATGAGTTCGGGCATCTTGTCGGAGATGAGGTATTGAGAGAAGTTTCAGTCCGTATAAAGAATTCCATCCGAATTTATGACATCTTAGGCCGTTATGGCGGGGAGGAGTTTTTGATTGTGCTTCCTGACACCGATTTTGATAATACAAGGAGCCTTGCTGAGCGGATAAGGGAAAATGTAAAAGCAGATATGTTTTTAGCTACAGACATGCCTTTGCATATTCATATTACGATCAGTTTAGGCCTTGCACGCATGACAGACGGGGACAGCTCTATAGACGATATTATAAAGAGAGCTGACGATGGACTGTATAAAGCAAAAAACAGCGGAAGAGACAGAGTTGAATGGCTTTAACCGAGGAATTCCTCCCGGTTTGAGTTGCCGGCAAATCTTGTCTATAATAAACAAGAGTATTTTTCTATAAAGGAGGTGTTTTCATGTTGAAACCTGCTGTTGACTGGGATACATGTGTAGGCTGCGGCGCATGTGCAGAGGTCTGCCCGGAAGTCTTTCAGCTTAGAGATGATAAGGTATGGGTTGTCGGACTGGACAAATGCAATACCTGCAATTGTCAGGAAGCTGCCGACATCTGTCCGGTTCAGGCAATAACCGTTACTGAGGAGTAACCGGTAAAACTATGAAGGTTATTGCATTTTTAGGAAGTCCGAGAAAGGGCGGCAATACAGAGCTTCTGCTTAGTGAAGCAATAAAAGGGATTATCGCCTCGGGGGACTCGGCTGGGCGAGAGATTCCCGGCTCTGCTGTGCAAATCTTTAACCTCAATCTCATGAAGATCTCTCCATGCCAGGACTGTGGAGGATGCGATGAGACAGGCAAATGCATTGTTGAAGACGAGATGTCTCAGATTTACAATGCAATAAGAACCGCGGACAGAATCATACTTGCATCGCCGGTCTTTTTCTTCGGGCTCAGCGCGCAGGCAAAGATAATGATTGATAGGTGTCAGGCCTTCTGGTGCGAAAAGTATCTGCTTAAAAAACTAATCCCCGAAGGCGAATTCGGGAGAAAAGGGCTCTTATTGCTCGTAGGGGGGATGGAAAAAGAGGATGGGATTAAGTGCTCAGAGGCAACTGCAAAGGCTTTTTTCAGAACCGTCAGTGTGCCTGAACATAAGACATTGAGTTTTCTTGGCGTTGATGCAAAAGGCTCAATACTTAAGCATCCCACTGCGCTTAAAGATGCGTACGAGGCAGGTCTACGACTCGTAGAGAAAAGAACTGGTTAGGGGTTAATAAACATGAAACTTCCAAACAATAAAGACGCTAATGTTTCATTTGAGAAACTTTTAAATTATCTATTATCAGAGACGCATTCTGTTGGTAAAGCTAAAGCAAGATTTTTTCGTTCGCTTGGCTATAATGACTTAAATGCTAACCTGCTTAAACAAAGCTTAATTGCTATTGCTCAAAAAGAAGACATAAAAGAGACAATAATATCGCCGCATGGTGTAAAATATATCATTGAAGGGGTGTTACAAGCCCCAAGAGGATATTTAATTAATATTAGAACAATTTGGATTATAGACAAAGGCTCAGAGCAGCCACGTTTTGTAACTGCTTATCCAATACAAAAGGAGGTTATATGATAAGAGAATTAGATAGCGTTGTACTGACACATGGTATTAAAGAGTATGGGTTAACTAAAGGCGATATAGGGGCAGTGGTGCATTGCTATAGTGACAGTAGCGCTTACGAGGTTGAGTTTGTTGCTGCGGAGGGCAGAACAATCGCAGTCCTTACCCTTACATCCGATGATATTAGACTGATGAAAGACAGAAAGATACTGCATGTTCGCGAAGTGGCACATCAGGTTTGAAAATTAAAATACATGCTGACACCAAAGACATAATCCAATATTTTCCTTGACAATAAATTCAAACTACCAACAGAATTATCCTGAGACTACTATGAGACTATGAGACTATGAGACTGCGAAGAGATAATGGGGTAATAACAATCAGCAAAAACTCTTCTGATATAATGAAAATATCCGCAATATGTCGTTTATCGTCCCAAATTCTGGAGCAAAATGGCACTTGGTGCTATTGTGAACAAGATACTCGGTCATCGGCTTCGCCGCTGACCGAGTATCGGGATGCGGGTCGGCGTGTCGCCTTCGGCGACAGAAAAGAAAGCGTAGCCTCAAATGTTTAATTGATTATAAATGTGGTATGAAATGCGAAGCCGACGCCGACTATCTTACGGGTCAACGGCTACGCCCAAGTTCCCACTTCGTGGAAACTTCGCCGACCCGCATCCCGTTATCCGTTCATTGACATTCAACTTTACCCCTGCCCCACCCTCTTCCACCTTCTGTGTATCCACAGCCATTCTGATGGATGTTCTTTTATATACTCTTCTATAAAACCTGAAAACCTTTTGGTATCTTCAATAACGGCTTTCTCTTTATCTGCAATATCGGATAATGCTACTTCCGGATATATTTTTATCTTGTGGCCTTTATCTGTCCTGTGCATAAATACAGGCAAGACTGCTGCCCCTGTTTTTCTTGCTATCAGCGCCGGCATCTTTGTTGTCCATGCCCCTCGTCCGAGAAAGTCCATCACATATCCTTCATCTGAAAGCACAGCCTGATCCATAAGAATGGCGACAGAGCCATTATTTTTTAATACTTTCATCACTGCTTTAAGCGCCCCTTTTTTATAGATAACTCTGGTGCCGTATCTCTGCCTTACCCTCTCTATGAATTTGTTTATATAAGGGTTGTTTATCTGTCTTACTATGCCGTAAGCAGGCAAAAGCTTAGCAGATGCAGTGGCCATCAGCTCCCAGTTTCCGCAATGCCCTGTTATAAACAATATCCCCCTGCCCTTTGATTTGGACTTATGGGCATTTTCCGCTCCCTCAAACTCAACAGAATCTATTATCTTTTTGCCCGTTCCGTAATATATTTTGATTATCTCGCTTAGAGACCTTCCTAAATTCCTAAAATTATTTCTGATTAGCTTTTCAGGCGTTTCCGTAATGCTGATCGCGTGAGATGATATTGAATTGCGGAGATTTTCTATTGCGATCTTTCTTCTGCTCTTCCAGAGATAAAAAAGCAGAATACCAAGAAATTCTCCGAACTTAAGCGGGAATACTGCCAAGGGCACGGACAGCGCTACATAAAGACAAGCCTCAAGAAACCACGCCGTCCGTTTCATGTGTTATTTTCTTTTTTGCCTTTCTCTTTTTCTTCATCATCATCTTTTTCCTTCTTTCCCTTCAATGCCTCTCTTATTTCTTCAAAGCGTTTTGCAACAAGGCAATTGATTGTGCCTTCCGGATAGGTTCCGTCTTCCCTTAACTCGCCTGCAGATATGCCTGTGAGTATTTCAAGCCCGTCTTCAGCCCTGTCTATAGGGTATATTGTGAATTTGCCTGCCTTAACAGCATCAACTACATCCTTTTTTACCATCAGGTGTTTAACATTCCGTCTCGGGATTATGACACCGTGGCTCCCGTCAAGCCCTCTTAACCTGCACAACTCAAAGAATCCCTCTATCTTTTCGTTTACACCGCCTATTGGCTGGACATCTCCGTTCTGGTCCATAGAGCCTGTAACGGCAATGCCTTGTTTTAACGGGACATTCGCAATGCTGCTTAAGAGAGCATACAACTCTGCGCATGAAGCGCTGTCACCTTCCACCATATCGTAAAGCTGTTCAAACGTTATGGAGGCTGAAAGGCTTATAGGTTTCTTTGAGGCATACCTGCTCCCAAGATAGTTGGTTATTATGAGTATTGCCTTTTCATGTATCTTACCGCTCATCTTAGTTTCTCTTTCTATATTCACAACTCCTGCTTTTCCTGTATATGTCGCGGCGGTTATCCTTGAGGGCTTGCCGAAACTGTAATCTCCAAGGTCAAGGACGGCAAGTCCGTTAACCTGCCCGGTTTTTTCTCCTGAAGTGTCAACTATCAGCGTCCCCTCCGCAATCATTTCACGCATACGCTCTTCTATTCTGTTGTTTCTGTATACTTTTTCATTTATGGCTTTCTCCACATGTTCATTTGTAACAACCTTGTTTTTTGCCTTCAAGGCCCAATAGTTTGACTCAACGATAACATCATTTATTTCACTGAACTTTGACGAGAGTTTTTCCTGATGCTCTGCAAGTCTTGAGCCGTATTCCACAACCTTTGCAATGCCTGACCTGTCAAAGGAGAGCAGATTTTCATCCTTGCATTTCGCTGCGACAAAGGATGCGTATTTATGTATGTTCTCTTCTGTTCTGTCCATCCTGCTGTCAAAATCAGCCTTTACCTTAAACAGTTCCCTGTATTCTTCATCAAGACTGTAAAGCAGATAATAAAGATAGGGATTGCCAACAAGTATGACTTTTACATTGAGGGGAATCGCCTCGGGCTTGAGGGTTGTTGTGGATATTAGCCTGTACTGTTCCCATACGTCTTCTATTTTTACTTCCTTATTCCTTAAGGCGCGCTTCAATGCATCATAGGCAAAGATATTTCTCAGAAGGTCCAGGACATTGATGACTATATAACCTCCGTTGGCCCTGTGAAGCGAGCCGGCTTTTATCATTGAGAAATCCGTTATTGCAATCCCGTACTGTATCTTATGCTCTATTCTTCCAAAGAGATTGAAATATGTCGGGTTGCTTTCAAAGACGCAAGTCGCCCCCTTGCTTTCTTTATTGTTCACAAGGACATTAACTATGTACCTTGTGAATGTAGGTTCGGTTTTCGGGAGTTTCATAAAGGGCAGCGCGGGCATCTGTTCCTCCGTCGTCTTAAAATCTTCAAGGTGCGCAAGTATGTCTTCCTTAACATCTTCAAGATATGCCGTTATTCTCTCATTATCCTGATATTTGTTTTTCAATTCAGCTATCAGATGTCCAACAGCAGAAAGCGCAGCCTCTCTCTCAAGCCTGTTGAGGAGGTCTTTAATAAGTTTTTCTCCATCCCTTAATGTCCTGACAACATCATCGAGTTTTTCCTGAAGCAGTTTACCCAGCTCTTCTATTTTTTTTCTGGTTTTTTCATCCAGGGCTTCAAAGTCTTCTTCGTTGAGCGGCTCTCCTGTCTTTTTGATAGGAACTATCAGCAGGCCGCTGACAGTCTTTCTTATAGAAAACCCTTTTGCATGTGCCTCATCTTCAAGATTAGAGAAAAGGTCTTTTTGTTTCTTTTGAAATTCCTCAAGGATAAGAGTCTTCTGCTTTTCGTACTCTTTTGATTCAAAGACTTTGGGTATTTCAACTTTGAGTATTTTAATAAGTTCATCCATGTCTTTCTGAAATATTGCAGCGCTGCCCGGTTCAAGCGGCACAGCTATCGGAGCATCGGCGTCCTTGAAGTTATATACATAACACCAGTCAGACGGAACCGGTTCATTTATTGCCTGTTTGGACAGTATAGACCTGATTGTGGTCATCTTGCCTGTTCCGCTTTCTCCAAGGATAAATATGTTAAATCCTCTATCGTTAAAACCTATTCCAAAATCAAGCGCTCTTAATGCTCTATCCTGCCCTATTGTCTCCTCAAAAAGAGGCAGATCGTCTGTAGTTTTGAACTTAAATATGTCCTGATTGCAGCATTTGTAAAGTTCATCAACGCTCAGTTTTTCAGGCATTTTTACCTCCATGACAATTTCAGTTTATAGTATGTGATTTATTGCTAAGAACAATTTAGCATAAAAAAAGAATTTAATAAAGAGAGTGTGCTGCTGATTCTTACTGAAATTCCGCCCCTCATTATCATAGAAAATTGACCTGTCTGTTGCTCACCGAATTCTTTCTGGACTAAACAATCAGAGTCTCAATGAAGGATTGCGGACTACAGCTACAAGGACGCATTTCGAAATGGGCGGAATCATTCACGATTTCGGGGTGAAATGATTAACGATAACGCTCAGGCGCGCCGTTAGGCGTCGCCTGAAGCACTTTGTTATGAGTTTTTATTTATAATCAATGAGTTTCAATCCATGATTATATAAGATATCCATAATATCTGTCTTAAGTTTTTCGCTGTGAGTTTCAATATTTATTTGGATATACATATTACCTATTTTATATGGCTGTGGAGAATTAGCATTCCAAGAATTATTCTTAGTTTCAGCGGAATCAGAAAAAGTTATTTTTATGATAATTCCATCATTATTAGAGATATTATATTTTATATGATGTTTTTTACCGCCACTATATGCTTCAT
>CAZHHV010000063.1:0-10411 GCA_964532335.1 uncultured Nitrospiraceae bacterium | reverse complement strand
TCCTGGCATCTCGTAATGAGATACTTAATATTTTCTCCGGGCTTCAATTGGCTCATGGCGACCTAATCAAGATAGGCGATTATGTCAAACTTGAGTCAGGCGAGGAAGGTTATGTTTCTGATATAACATGGAGGAATATTCAGATTAAGGCTCCTGATGACAAGATCATCCTTATGCCGAATAGTAAGTTTACTAAAACTACAGTTACCGCTTACAGAGAGCCTCTTAAAAAGGCAACTCAACCATTCCGTTTTTATACACGGCTGCATATAAAAGAATTGACAGGACTTAAGGCAAAAAATCTAACAGGGCTTGTTAATATATTGAAAGAGGTTCCTGATTCGGTGGTTTACTACCACACCCACAGTTTCATAGAAGAATATCAGTATCTTATCCCTCAACCGGCTAATGAGTTTGCATTGTGGGTCGGTGATGCCATTGGTGATGAGGTTCTTGCTGAGAAGCTGTCCAATATAGATACCTTTGAATTCTCAACAATCGGCGAACTTAGAGAAAGAATTATAGCTGTCATCAATGACGTGCTGTCAAAAAGAGGGGATGAACGGACAGCGTTTGAAGGAAGGGAATTCCATTTTATTAAATCGGTAAGTGTGGTTTTGACTACCCCCTATATTGCCCATGATTTAAGAGAATTTGTGGAAGCGCTTCGCAAGGTGAGTATTAATTCTCTTTACTTTCATATGTTTGAATCAAGGTTAAGACTGCATAGAGGAGTTAATGACTTTTCTATCTGGCTTCAGGACAGTCTTGATGAAAGAGAACTATCTGATAAGATCGCTGCGCTGGACCCTTATAACTATACGATAGAAGACCTGAGGTCTATAATAATTCACCTTATTGAAAAACGCATTAAGTAGGAGAACTGATTGGAAAAAGCGATATTTCACCATCCGAAGGCTAAAATACAGGAATACGTGCCTATTGTCGGCAGAAGCACTATTGAAGAACTCAGGGCGCTTGCAGAGCGGTTATCAGGAAAGGTTATAGAGAACATAAATTCAACATTCACAGGCGGGGGTGTGGCAGAGATACTTACGCGCATGGTGCCTCTGTTAAACCAGATCGGAGTTGATGCCCGGTGGACAACTATCAAAGGACATAAAGAGTTCTTTGATGTAACAAAAAAGTTTCATAATGCGCTGCACGGAAGGAAAGAAGATATTTCGACTGAGGACTTTTCTATGTTCATAGATGTGAGCAAAAAGAATATTGAAGAGTTAAGTTTTCAGGGCGACATTATTTTTATTCATGACCCTCAGCCTGCAGCTTTAATAGCTAAAAAGAAAGAGGTTGGAGAAAAATGGATATGGCGCTGCCACATTGACATCTCTAATCCTGATAAAAGGGTCTGGGAATTTATGCGGAATTTTGTTACGGATTACGACGCTGCTGTCTTCTCGGCTCCAAACTTCTCACAAGAGCTGCCCATTCGCCAATTTCTAATTTCTCCATCCATAGACCCGTTAAGCGACAAGAATAAAGAGCTCTCATCAGAGATTATTGATTCAGTGTTGAATAAATATGGGCTGGATAAAGACAAGCCTATTGTTGCCCAGATTTCGCGGTTTGATCATCTTAAGGATCCTATCGGAGTAATACAGGCATTTGAGATGGTAAGAAAAAACATTGACTGCCAACTCGTTCTGGCAGGAGGCACAGCAACAGATGACCCTGAATCCGAAAAGGTATTAGAAGAGGTGAGGGAACGGGCCTCCGGCAAGCCTGATATACACATATTGCTTATTCCTCCGGAAAGCGATATAGAGATAAATGCCCTGCAGCAAGCGGCTGCTGTGATTCTGCAGAAGTCAATTAAAGAGGGCTTTGGACTTACTGTAACTGAAGCCCTGTGGAAAGGGAAACCTGTGGTTGCCTCTGCTGTAGGTGGGATTCAGCTTCAGGTCAAGAATAAACTTACAGGCTTGCTCTGCTATAGTGTTGAAGGCGCTGCATATGCCGTAAAAAGGCTCCTCAGCAACAAGGAATATGCTGCATGGCTCGGTAAAAATGGACGGGAACATGTAAGGCAGAACTTTTTAATAACACGCCACCTCAAAGACTACATGCTTCTTTTTATCTCATTGTATTATAATTTGGATGAGATTTATTTATGATTGAAGGTAGCTTATGAAGATCACAATTCGTCTCATTGTTTCCCTTGTTTTTATAGTAGGTCTGGTAGCTGTGGGATTTTCTTTCTATCAGGTCAGAGCTGAAAAAATGCGCCTGACTGCTGAATTAGAGCGCAGGGCAATTATATTAGCCGAGAGCTTACAGGAATCAATAATCCCTCTGATTGCATCCAACTCTCTTTTAAGGCTGAACCGTCTTGTAGAGCGGTTTGGGAATCGTGAACGGCTTAGGGGCGTGGCTGTTTATGACCAGCAGGGGGATATCTTAGCCGTAACTCCCGACCTTGCCTCTAAAATCCCGCAGCCCTTGCCTCCGGCAGTGAAATCTACAGCGGAAAATCAGCCTGTCGGCAGCCTTATGCACATTGATGACAAAGAAACATATTTCTATGCCCTTCCTTTTTCGGAGGAGGATAAAATCACAGGGACGCTGGTGCTTTTCCATGACGCCTCATATATTGGCGTGAGGCTTAAAGAAATATGGAAACATAATCTCCTCCGCTTTTTAACATTATCTGTACTGATCGTTGCAATCACGCTCTTGGTAATCAGATGGAGCATCACGGGCCCCATAGCTCAAATAGCAACCTGGATGCGGGAAATGAGGAGCGGGAAAGGTAAGATAGATCAGCTCGTTTCTCCGAGAGGAGATGTGCTTGCCCCTTTAATTTCCGAGGTTACGCATCTGGCTAAAAGTCTGGCAATGGCTCGTGCGCGTGCTGAAGAAGAAGCCAAATTACGCTTAAAGGCAGAATCTGTATGGACAGCCAATCGCCTTAAAGAGTATATGCGCTCCGAGCTCGGCGGTAAAAAATTATTTTTGATTTCAAACAGAGAGCCCTACATGCATGTAAAAGACGGACGCAGTATTAAATGTGTCGTTCCTGCAGGCGGACTGGTAACTGCGCTTGACCCTGTAATGAGAATATGCGACGGCATGTGGATTGCTCATGGAAGCGGAGATGCTGACAGGGAAATGGTGGATGCAGGTGATAAATTGCGTGTTCCGCCCAACGACGCTTCTTATACTCTTAAAAGGATATGGCTTACCAAGGAAGAAGAAGACGGCTATTACTATGGTTTTTCAAACGAAGGTCTCTGGCCGTTATGCCATATTACCCATACCCGTCCTATTTTCCGTTTAGAGGACTGGGTCTATTACCAGAAAGTAAATGAAAAGTTTGCCGAGGCGCTGATAAAAGAGATCAAAGATGAAGAATCTCCGCTTATTTTAATACAGGACTATCATCTTGCCCTTCTCCCATTATTGGTAAAAGAGAAACGGCCTGATGCAAGGATTGCTATCTTCTGGCATATTCCGTGGCCCAATCCCGAAGCATACGGCATATGTCCATGGCACAGGGAGATTCTTATGGGAATGCTCGGAGCTGACCTGATAGGCTTTCACATTCAATTTCATTGCAATAACTTTTTGGATACAGTTGACAGGTTCTTGGAATCAAAGATTAACTGGGAGCAATTTTCAGTTCAACGGGGCGGCAGCATAACGCTTGTAAAGCCATTCCCTATCAGTGTAAGTTTTGACAATTTTTCAGATAAATCAGCGGCCATTGGCGAAAGAGAATTATTGAAGGAGAACATACTCAAGGAAATAGATATGCAGGTAAAATATCTTGGGGTCGGCGTTGACCGTATTGATTATACAAAAGGCATTCCTGAGCGATTTAGGGCAATTGAGCGATTTTTTGAAAAACACCCTGAGTTTATAGGAGAATTCACGTTTATTGAACTCGGGGCTCCCAGCCGTACACATATCAAACGATACAGGGATTTGATGTCGGAAGTGGAGGAGACAGCGGAGAAGATCAACTGGAGATTTAAAACCAAAGCATGGATGCCTATTGTTCTTCTTAAGGCGCATCACAGCCATGAGGCAATTAACCGCTTTTATAAAGCATCCGACATCTGTATGGTTACCTCATTGCATGATGGGATGAACCTTGTGGCTAAAGAATTTATTGCCTCGCGCGGCGATGAAGACGGAGTATTGATTCTCAGCCAGTTTACAGGCGCCTCACGGGAACTTAAGGATGCGGTAATTGTAAACCCTTATGATATAGAGGAGATGGCTGACGCCATCAATTTTTCACTCAGCATGGAAGCGGATGAACGTTCTGAACGGATGAAGCGAATGCATGCTGCGGTTAAAGAACATAATATCTATCGCTGGGCAGGAGAACTGATTACAGCGCTTGCTCGTCTGCGGATATCCGAGACTCCGGAGCAGGAAAAACTATAGGCTGCAAATTTATGCCACCAATTTATTTTTTTGAAGAAGAATCTTTTAACCGTTTCCGGAATAGAATTAAACAATATCAAAGGATTGCCTTATTTCTTGATTTTGACGGGACACTGGTTCCCATCCGGAAAGACCCATCACAGTGTGTTCTGGCAGGAGAGATGAAAGAGCAATTAAAATTACTTGCCGGCTCTGACCGCTGCTATATATCTATTTTAAGCGGGAGGTCTCTGCCGGATATTAAAGGCATAGTCGGCATACGGGATATCTGTTACAGCGGGAATCACGGGCTTATCATTTCCGGCAATGATATGACGTACATCCATCCTAAAGCCCTGTCTGCAAAAACGTTCATTGATAAGGCGGTACGCATACTCAGCAAGGAGATTGCGGGCATAGAAGGAGCATGGATTGAAAGAAAAAAATTAACCGCGAGTCTCCACTTTCGCTCTGTGCTCAAAAATGAAGTCCCTTCTGTAAAAAAGGCGTTTTATAAAATAGTATCTGAGTTATCAGGAGACAGGAGGTTAGCGGTGATTAAGGGGAAAATGGTTCTTGAACTTGCGCCTGATGCAGCGTGGAATAAGGGCAGCGCCGCCATCTATATTTTGAATAACTTGAGAGGCAAATATTTACCTGTGTATGTAGGCGATGATTGGACAGATGAAAATGCCTTCCGGGCGCTCAACAAACAAGGGGTTACCATACGTGTTGGAAAATCGGCAAATACTGCTGCCAAGTATTATCTAAAAAGCCAGCAGGAAGTTTCTGAATTTCTTAAGAGGGGGAAGGAATTTATAGTTTAATGTTATTCTTAAATGGCTGAAATAACCATTTTAAAAACTTAGAAGGAGTTCCATGTTTCTCTGGTTTGGTTTTATAGTCTGCACATCGGTAATTGTCTATTCAGGTATAAAGCTTTCAAAGTACGGCGATATTATCGCTGAAAAAACAGGGCTCGGAAGGACCTGGATCGGCGTTGTGCTCATGGCCTCAGTCACTTCTCTTCCAGAACTTGTCACAGGAATAAGCTCTGTTACTTATGCGGATGTTCCTGACATAGCTGTAGGTAATGTATTGGGGGCATGTATTTTTAATATGGTTACGCTATCTCTGCTTGACGCCATCTACCGCCCGATGCCAATATCTGCAAAAGCTCATCACGGTCATGTCCTTTCCGCAGGCTTCGGCATACTGCTTCTCGGTATAGCTTCTACAAGTCTGTTCCTCGGGGATAAAATTCTTCCTCTGGGATGGATAGGGGCTTATACTGTTTTGCTTGTAGGTATCTATTTTATTGCCATGCGGCTGTTTTATTTTTACGAAAAGAGGCAGATAGCCGCTTTTATTAAGGAAATGGCAGTTGAACTGAAATATGAGAAAATTTCTACAAAGACTGCTGTTGTCAATTACGTGATCAATGCGGTGATTGTTATTATTGCAGCTATTTTCCTACCCGAAATAGGAAAGGGCATTGCAGAAAGCACGGGTCTCGGCCAGACCTTTGTGGGTACAATTCTGATTGCAATTACAACGACCCTTCCGGAATTGACGGTTTCCATCGCTGCCGTAAAAATGGATGCCGTTGACCTTGCAGTCGGAAATTTATTTGGAAGCAATATCTTTAACATTTTTATTCTTGCTCTTGATGATATGTTTTTTGTGAAGGGGCCGATTCTTTCGTTTGTCAATGCAAGCCACATAATCTCCGCTTTATCAGCCATATTGATGACAGCCATTGCAATTATCGGGTTGATCTACCGCTCTGAGAAAAAGAAATTGTTCCTTGCATGGGATTCTATAGGGATAGTGTTTGTTTATGTTATGAATCTTATGCTGCTGTATGCGCTCAGATAGGTATAAAACTTTAAGTACTGATAGAGAGGGTTGCTTGAGCGACATCAGAGATTTTTCGTTGACGTTCTTGGCGAATGGAGCGTTACAGCCGCAACTGTTTGAACCCGTAGGGTGAGTTTTGCGGATGTAGCGGAAAGAGCCTTAGAACGACAGAAAAATATCTGCAGAAGCGAAAGCCAATCCTGTGTCTCAACAGGCTTAGCCTTATGCACTTCTTGACGCATTGCGTCCGCATTGTTACTATTTAAAATGATTGAGAAACTTGCCACTGTCCCTTCAAAACCCGGTGTCTATACATTTAAGGACGTTAAAGAAAATGTCCTTTATGTCGGCAAGGCAAAAAACCTCCGCAGCCGGCTGAGAAGTTATTTCCAGAAATCCGCTGTCCTTGATGCCAGAAAATCCTCTATGGTGAAAAATATAAAAGACTTCTCTTATGTCGTAACAGGCAATGAGCTTGAGGCGCTGGTCTTAGAGGCAAATCTGATAAAACAATACAAGCCGAGGTTCAATATAATCTTGCGGGACGATAAAAACTATCCGTATCTCAAGCTCACAATTAATGAAGAATGGCCGAGGCTTGAGGCTGTAAGAAGGATTAAAAAAGACAGGGCCCTCTATTTCGGGCCTTATGTCCCTGCCGGAAGCATGTGGGAGGCTGTCGCATTCATAAGGAGAAATTTTCCCGTAAGGCCATGCAAATACTCTTTAGATAAACCGATGAGGCCGTGCATCCAGCATCAGATGCGAAAATGCCCTGCGCCATGCAACGGGCTTATAAGTAAGAAAGACTATATGAAGATTGTTGAGGATGTGAGGCTGTTTCTTCAGGGTAAAAAAAAGGAACTTCTTGAAGGACTCGAAAAAAGGATGGAGAGGTTTTCGGAGGAATTAAGATTTGAAGACGCTGCAAAGATACGGGACAGCATAAACAATCTCAAGCGTATATGGGAATCCCAGAAGGTCATAGCTCCTGAACTCGGGGATATTGATGTCATAGGTTTCTACGGAGATGGCAAGGAGGCCGTATTCAAGATTTTTTTCATAAGGAACGGCGTTATGATAGGGACAAAGGATTTTTATCTGAAAGATACAGCAGGAATTCCAACAGGAGAACTTTTTAGCAATTTCATAGAGCAGTTTTATGCAAAAGAGATAATTCCTCCTGATGAGATTGTTCTTGGGCGGCGTCCTGATGAGGTGAAAACACTAACAACGTGGCTCATGGATAAAAAAGGCAAAAAGGTAAAGATAATTACTCGCCCCAAAGGCAAAAAGCTTGAACTCCTCAATATGGCGGAGGAGAATGCGGCGATAATATTTAAAAGCAGAGAAAAGACAGACATGAAAGAGATTCTAAAAACATTGAAAGAAAGACTTGTTCTTAAAAATGTCCCTCGCAGCATCGGCGGCCTTGATGTCTCAACGATATCGGGAAGCGAATCAGTAGGCGCATTCATATACTGGGCAGAGGGCGAATTCAAAAAAGATATGTACAGGCATATGAAAATCAGGACAGTTAAAGGCATGGATGATTACTCAATGATTGAAGAGATAACAGGAAGGGTTATAAAAAATCTCGGTGAAAAACTGCCCTCACTTATAGTTATTGACGGGGGCAGGGGACAGCTTGAAGCTGCAAAAAAGGCATTTGACGAATCAGGCATTAAAAACACGGCAATAATCTCCATAGCAAAAAAACCTGACAGGGCATTTGCGTTGTCTCTTGATAAGCCGGTTGACCTTGAGGATAAAACTCCATTATCACTGCTACTTAAAAAAATAAGGGATGAGGCGCACAGATTTGCAATAACTTTTCACAGAAAATTACGCGCTAAACGGCTTATGGAATCTCCTCTGGAAAAGATTCACGGCATAGGCAAGAAAAGAAGGCTTGCTCTTTTAAGGCATTTTGGTAGTATAGAAGGTATAAGGAAGGCAAGCCTTGATGATATTGCAGGGATAAGGGGGTTTAATAAAAAGATTGCGGAAAAGGTTATTGAATCGCTGAAAAATCAAGCTGGATAGAGGGATAAAATGAGTATCTACGTCTCAGGCTCAATGGCTTATGACAGAATTATGTATTTTCCGGGGAGATTTTCAGACCACATCCTTCCCGACAAGATACACATATTGAATGTGTGCTTTACGGTTAACGGGATGCGGGAAAAGTTCGGCGGCACAGCAGGAAATGTCGCATATTCACTGAGCCTTCTCAATGAGAAGCCGGTTATTCTTGCAACAATAGGCAAGGACTACGCAAATTATTTTGAATGGCTCAAGAAAAGCGGTATCTCAGTTGAAGGCATAAAGATTATAGAAAATGAGTTCACGGCAGGCGCATATATCACTACTGACAGGGCAGACAACCAGATAACAGGTTTTAATCCCGGCGCAATGAAATATCAGGCAGATTACGGTCTGCCGAAGACAAATCCCGAGAAATCTATCATGCTCATTGCTCCGGGAAACCTTCAGGACATGAAAGATTATGCAAAAGAGTGCAGGAGCAAATCAATACCTTATGTCTGTGATCCAGGACAATCCCTTACCCAGTGGGATAAAGATTCGGTAATAGAATGGATAGGCGGCTCAATGATGCTGATTACAAATGATTATGAGCTTGAGATGGTAATGAAGATGACAGGAATGAATAAGAAGGAACTTTTGTGCCTGACAAAAACTATTATCACAACACTGGGAGAGAAAGGCTCCTTAATAAGCACAGGCGACTCTGATATCAAAATCCCTTCTGCAAAGGTTGACGCTGTTGTTGATCCCACAGGCGCAGGGGATGCGTTCAGGGCAGGTTTGCTTAAGGGGATTGCAATGGGGAAAGACCTTGAAACAGGAGCCAAGATGGGAGCTGTTGCAGCGGTATATGCAATAGAGAAATACGGAACTCAGGAGCATTATTTTAGTTATGAGGATTTCATTCAAAGGTACAGGAGTAATTTTGGAGAGATGTGATTAACGAAAAGGCATTAAAGGCATATCTTAAGAAAAAATTCAGGAATATCTCACAGATAAAGATCAAGAAACTCGGCTCAGGTGTCCATGGCTCGGGTTTCCTTGTAGAAATAAAAACAGCTAAAGGGATTAAACCCTATGTGGTTAAAACCCTTGCGCCTAAAGGCTTCGGGCATGACTATCCGTCGGACAGGGCCGGCATATTCCTCCTGGACCTTGATGAATTCAATAACCTCTCCAAACATGTGAAAGCTGTTGATGTGCTTGCTGAATTGAAAGACGGTTCAATTAAATCAATCGGAGGCGGAAAGGAATATTACCTCCTGATGGAAAAGGGAGAAGGCAGGCATTATTTCAATGACCTTAATGAGTTTGCCCGAAAAGCTCGGCTTGATACCTCTGATATTGAAAAGATAAAAGCAATGGCATCTTATCTTGCCGGGATTCATTCAATAAGAAAAGATTCAAAGACGCTTTACTGGAGGAAGCTGAGAGATACAGTCGGTCACGGCGAGTGCCTCATGGGTGTCTTTGATACATATCCTGACGGGTCGCTTTCTTATAATGAGATGTCCTGCATAATCAAAAAATCAGTGGACTGGATTTATAAGTTGAAGCCTAAATACAAGAGGCTTTCCCAGATTCACGGAGACTTCCATCCGGGGAATATCTGGTTTAAAAAATCGGTCAATCGGTCAATCGGTCAATCGGTGAATCGGAGAAACAAAAAGTCATCAGTCGCTATTCACCCATTCACCCATTTACCCATTCACCCTGAGTTCATTCTTCTTGACAGGAGCCGCGGGCCGTGGGGTGAGCCTGCTGATGATATTACAGCTCTTGCAATAAACTATATCTTCTTCTCAATCAAAAACTTTGAAGCAATCAAAGGGACATATCTTGAAGGCTTGAAATTATTTTTTGATGAATATGTGAGATTATCCGGAGACTATGAGATTTATGAAGTGCTTGCGCCGTTTTTTGCGTTCAGGGGCGCTGTTGTTGCAAATCCTGTGTTCTATCCCGAAGTGACACCTAAACAGCGTAAGATGATATTCAGATTTGTCCACGGCGTCTTAGACTCCGAGAGATTTAATCCGGAAAAGATTATTTAGCGCACACCAGTTGACTCATAATAAAATGTTACCGAAGGCTCGCTGACTCAACGTGT
>CAZHHV010000062.1:8152-10562 GCA_964532335.1 uncultured Nitrospiraceae bacterium | reverse complement strand
GTGGTTTCCACCTTAAATCAGCCGTAAATCTGTCCAAATGATGGGGACCACCTCTAACCTTAATATAACACACCGAACCAATTCAGAAATGTCCTGCTTTAACACATTGCATATTATTCTTATATCTTTAACACATTGCATATTATTCTTATATTCTGATATATTTACAAATACATAAATGAGGATGCACGATGCACGGTACCCCCTTTAATTCCCCCTTCTAAGGGGGGATAGAGGGGGTTGAATTTTGAATCTTGAATTTTTAAAAAGGGGACTATCTAAAATGAAAATTACAACGCAGTCTTTAACGCAAAAATTGGGGTGGAAGATATCATTCATCGTTTTCCTCACGCTTCTTATCGTGGCCGGCCCTTTTCTGGTCATTGAATCTTATAACGCAAGAAAAGACATTTATGCCCTTAATGAAAAACGCTGGGACCTTTTTACAGAGGCAGTTTATAAAGCAATGGTGGTTGTGATGCTTGAAGGCAAGGCTGACAAGGCTGTCATAGTCAATAACATACTTAACGACTTCAGGCAGATAGCAGAGGTAGAAACCCTTGAGGTTGTAAACATGGACGGCACAAGAGCCTTTGATAAAAAACATCCTAAGGCGCTTGAACCTGATATGATGGACCGCATTATAAAAGGACAGCGGCTGAATATCTACGAGGAGTCGGGCGGCAAAAAGGCGCTTACACACCTCGGGCTTTTACATAACACTGAAAAGTGCCAGAGCTGCCACGGGAAAGACTCTCCTTATCTCGGCGCTATGATGATTAAGACATCGCTTGCGACAACAGAGGCGAAGGTATTTGCCATATTTAAAAGAGACTCAGTCATGGGAGCGCTTGTTATAGCAGGCCTCCTCATCGTAATCCCTTTCAGCATGAGAAGAAAGGTTGTGAAACCTATTGAGGCTGTGCTTTCAGTTACAACAGAGATTTCCAAGGGAGACCTGACCCGTGTAGTCACAACGCCGTCAAAGGACGAGATGGGCAAACTTGTAAGCTCGATAGAGGCCATGCGGAAAGGGCTTGTAGAGTTAATACATCAGGTCAGGGATTCTCTGAAAAAAGTGAAGCTTTCTGTAAGCGGCTTTGTTACAGGCATGAATAAATTAACAGAGGGTTCAGAAAAGCAGGTTGTTGACTCAGCCGAGATAACCACCTCTGTCCTTGAGATGAACACTACCACCGGAGAGATAACCGGGGCTGTTAAACATCTGCATGAATCCGCAGAAGGAACATTAACAACACTCCTTGAGATGAAGGCGTCCGTAAAAGAGATAGCTGAAAACACTTCCTCCTTTGCCGCATTCATAGATGATACTTCGTCTTCCATAGAGGAGAGTTTCGCCTCAATCAAGGCAATAAATGAAAGCATAGAGTATTCAAGAAAATCCGTCAGCAATACGCTGGCATCTGCCACAGAGATTACCGCAAGCGTTAATGAGGTCAGGGATTCCGCAAAACAGTCCTCGCACCTTGCAAAAGAAGTTACCTCAACCATACGTGAGAAAGGGATAACATCCATCCATGAGTCAGTAAAAAGCATAAGCGAGATAAAGGATTCCGCTGATGACACAGCTAAGATTGTTAACGGCATGAGAAAATCATCTGAAAAGATAGACGAGATTGTGCAGGTTATAGCTGAGGTTGCTGATGAGACAAAACTCCTTGCCCTTAATGCTGCAATCCTGTCCGCTCAGGCAGGGGAACACGGCAAGGGATTTGGCGTTGTCGCTGATGAGATAGGAAGGCTTGCAGAGCGCACAGCCCAGAACACAAAGGAAATCACAAGTATAATAGAAGAGGTTAAAGGGTATATAAACAATGTTGCAACTGCCGAGGAAAAGACTGTGACCCTGATAGAGCAGGGACTGGAATTAATAACAGATGCAGGTGTTGTATTTAACGGCATCCTTGAAACTTCCACAGCATCAGCCTCTCAGACTGCCTTCATAGAAAAAGCGACTGCCGAGCAGGCAAAGGCAATAAAGGAAATAAATTCATCAATAGAAGGCATATCCTCCAGAATGGAAGAAATCCTGAAGGCCTCGGAACAGCAGCGCTCCGGCAGCGAGATGATACTCTCGGGCGTAGAAAAATCAAAGGAGATTGCGCAAGGGCTTAAGAATTCCACCTCGGAGCAGTCTAAGGGCGCAGACCTTATCACAATGGCGGGAGAGGATATACTCTCACAGGTAAGCCGGATAAAAAAGGCAATGGAGGACATGAAGGCAGGAAGCATAGCCATAACCAAACGCATAGAGGCTATAACGGATATTGCAAAAGATAACCTCGGGCTTGCCAAAGAAATGACAAAGGAATCATCTGTTCTCGGCGATGCAGTGGGAACTTTAGATGACGAGATTAACAGGCTCAGGAGTTAAAAAGGAGGCCCTACG
>CAZHHV010000062.1:3528-8142 GCA_964532335.1 uncultured Nitrospiraceae bacterium | reverse complement strand
CATTCCGTGCTTGACACGGAATCCAGTCTTTTCACTGGATTTCCGCTTTCGCGGGAATGACGAACATGAGGCTTTATCTATGAACTTATTAGTAAGAAGGAGGTGCAACTATGAACTGCTGGGAATTTAAGAATTGTCCGGAGGAGACCTATAAAAAATGTCCTGCCTATCCAGATAATGGGCTTGACTGCTGGAAGGTTACAGGGACAAAGTGTGACAGGGGCAAATACGAGATGGCAACCCTTGAAGAAAAGATATTGTTCTGCGTAAAGGAGTGTGCCTTCTACAAAGAACATGCACATAAATATTAGGCTCTCTGAGGGGCTATATCCAATGAAGAGCCCTGCGGCAGAGACCGCGGGGCATTGAAAGGACAGGCAGGAGTTGAGATGACTGAGGAAAAAAACAATAACCGCACAGGCTATAGTTTTGACAAGGAAGAATTGCGCGAATCAATCGGCTGGCTCATAAAGCTCAGGTGGATAGGCGTTCTCGGCGTGCTTGTTGGAACTCATGTAATAAGGGAAATAGCATTTATGTCCTTTCCCCTCATCCCTGTCTATATCATTCTCGGATTTGCAGCCGCATATAATTTTTATTTCAAATGGCAATTAAAATTCCCGGCAGCAGACCTCAAAAAACTGGCACTGCTTCAGATATTTCTTGACCAGATAACACTGGCGCTTGCAATGTATTTTTCAGGAGGCTGCGACAGCCCTTTTATTTACTTTTTCATATTCCACATAGTAATAAGCGGCATAATACTTCCGTGGAAATACACCTTTGCATTCGGAGGGCTGGCTGTCTTCTTCCCTGCCTCTATCATTGGGCTCAAGTATATAGGGCTCCTGCCTCACTACGGCATCTTTAAAAACGATCCAATGATGTTTGCAGACCTCACCGTAATGGTCTCTTACGGCCTTGTCTTTATAAGCACAATATTTCTGACCGCATATTTTGTCACATTCCTAAGCAGAAAACTCTATAAGAAACATGAGGAAATAAGGAGGCTCTATGCACTTTCAGAGAGGCTGCGCTCATCAATAAGGCTGAAGGAAGTCATAGAAATCATTGAAAAAGAACTCTGCGGTTTTGCTGGAGCAAGCAAGAGCGCCTATCTCCCTCTGGATAAAGAAAAACGCGTCCTTATCTTTAAAAATACCACTGAGGAAATAAGCATTCCCTTAATAGACAGAAACAGTTTTACCGACGCAATACTGAAAGGCAGCGCAATAATCATAGACCACAGGGCGCTTACATCAGGATATGAGACAGCGGTGCTGAATTCAATGGGAATTAAGCGGGCTCTCGTCCTTCCGATAACGGCTGCGTCATTGAGGCCGTGCTATGAATACTTCAACTGCACTGACATCGAATGCGCCGCTTACGGCAAAGAGGCAGGGAAGTGCTGGCAGGTCGCATCCTTACACTGTAAGGGCAGGATAATGAGAAACTTCCTTGAGAAACTGGATGCATGCCTTTCATGCGAACTTTTTACTCCTGTTGGGTTATATGTGCTGGACATCTCAAGGGAACACATGCCGCTTGAAGAATTTGATATAAGTGCGTGTATGAGACTGCTTGACGCATCCGGGCTTGCGGTATCAAATGCGCTTCTTTATGAAAAAACAATGGAACTCTCAAAAACAGACGGGCTTACAGGACTTAAAAACCACAGGGAGTTCAAGGAGGCGTTTAACGCTGAGATTCTGAGGGCCAAAAGATACCAGAGGCCAAGCAGTCTCTTAATGATTGATATAGATTATTTCAAACACTACAATGACACAAACGGGCATCCGCAGGGAGACATACTTCTTAAAAAATTAGCAGAGCTGATAAAGGAAAACCTTCAGAATACGGATGTTGTAGCCAGATACGGCGGTGAGGAGTTTGCAGCGCTTCTCCTTGAGACCCCTAAAGATCAGGCAGAATCCATAGCGGAAAGACTGAGGAGCATGATAGAGTGGTGCAGGTTCCCGAAAGAAGAAACCCAGCCTGAGGGAAAAGTCACTATAAGCATAGGCGTAAGCAGTTTTCCTGATGACGGAAACAGCGCAGAGGGAGTGCTTCACGCGGCGGATAAGGCGTTGTATGAAGCCAAAAGGACAGGCAGAAACAAAGTGGTTTCTGCGTGAAACAATATACCCCTCTCCCACAAGGGGAGAGGGAACTACTATAATTCCCCCTCCCTTGATGGGAGGGGGAGGGTGAAAGAGGTGTTTTCAGGTGAACAAAACTGTTTTAAATTTTTTCCGGAATCTGAGTCTTGATAAAAAGTTCGCTATTGTTATTACAGCCTGCATAATCCTGTCAATAGCTGCTCTCACAATCCTTATTGTCAGGCGCGAAACCATACTCCTTAAAGCAGACAACAGAAGGAACGCCGAGATACTGTCAGCATCCATAAGCACAGCGCTTAAAGACAATATGCTCGGAGGCCGTCCTGAAGAAACAGTGCGGCTTCTTAATGAGCTTTCAGGGATAAAAGGAGTGGAAGAGATAGCAATATTGAACCCGGACGGCAGACCTGCCTTTGGGATGCCGGCGCCTGCATTGGAACTCAAAGAAGATATCCTTCTTAAAGGGCATGAGGCAGAGTTTTCAACAGCGGAGTCGCAGTATTTTATAAAGCCTCTAATAAACGAAAAACAATGCCGCGCCTGCCATACTGACACAAAACAGACAAGAGGCTTCGTTGTCGTAAAACTTTCAACAGCAGCCATATCCGTGAATATAGTAGACCTCATAGAGAGGATGACAGGTCTTGGAATAGCAGTATCTGTTATTCTTTCTGCGCTGTTAATTATCCTTGCAAGACAGATGCTGATTTCTCCCATAAAAGGGCTCACAGAGGCGGCAAGGCAGATAACAACCGGCAACTTCGTATTATTCAACCAGAGGGGAACACACTGCTATGAAATGCTTAATTGTGAGAAGAAAGAATGCCCTTCTTACGGCGATAAATCCATCCCCTGCTGGCTTGAAAGCGGGACACTCTGCAAGGGAAAACCTGCCGGAGACTTTGCCTTAAAATTAGGCGATTGCTTTAAGTGCAGGGTTTATAAGGAGCTGCATGGCGATGAACTCAGACAATTGATTGACAAATTTAACAAGATGAGCCTCACGCTGAGTGGACATCATGATAATGTAAAGATGCATATAGAAAATATTGAGAGAATCAATCTGGAACTGAAGAAGAACCATGCCAAGCTTGCCACCCTTCTTGATGCATCAAGGCTTACAACAACAACGCTTAAGTTAGACGAGATACTCTCAGCCTCCCTTACGGTTATACTCAATGTCACCCACCTCAAGGCTGGGATAATCCTCCTGCTTGAGGAAGACATTGAGAAAAAATGCTATGAGTTTTTTGACTGCGACGCCTATAACTGTCCTGCTTATAAGGCGGCATTAAACTGCTGGAGGCTGTCAGGCACAATGTGCCACAGCGGCGACGCATCTGCATGTCCGTTTGGCTCTACAGCCATAAGCTGCTGGAGGAGCAGGCATATTCACAGCCACTACACTGCTGCCAGAAATTTTGATGAAAAGATTGGTTCTTGCAGCAGTTGCGAGTTCTTCGCAAACATAGTATTGATACCAAAAGTGGTTGCAGGATACCAAAACGGCAGGCATATCGGAAAGAAACTGAGGCTGGACAGCGCCACAATCCAGAAGGCGCTGGTCATGGGGCAGGCAATAGTGGATTATTCAAGAGAAAATCCGTTCAACCTGCCTATAGACACGGCAACAGAACTTGCAGTTCCGCTCAAGATGCAGGATGAGATGATAGGCATACTCTATCTGGCTTCAGACGAATCCCTTCACTACGATATAAATGAGATTGCGTTTTTCCAGCTTCTGTCAGAGGTCATATCCTCAGGAATTTTTAACAGCAGGCTGTATTATGACATGGGAAACTCATATCTGCAGACAGTCATGGCGCTTGCAAATGCGATTGAGGCAAAAGACCCTTATACAAAAGGACATACAGAAAGAGTAGCAAGCCTAAGCATTAAGATAGCAGACTTCTTTAACCTCAGTAAACAGGAAAAAGAACATCTCACCTTTGCAGCTCTTTTGCATGACATAGGGAAAATCGGCATCAACAGAGACATCCTCTGGAAACACTGCGGTCTGGATGAATGCGAAGAAGAAGAGGTAAAAAGCCATCCAGACAAAGGCGTTCAGATACTTGAACCTGTTCATTTTCTGAGGCCTGTTCTGCCTGCTATAAGACACCATCATGAGAAGTTTGACGGTTCAGGCTATCCGCTCGGGCTAAAGGGCAAGGAGATACCTTTTAGGGCAAGGATAATAAGCATTGCGGACACGTGGGACGCTATGCTTTCAGACAGGCCTTACAGAAAAGCGCTGTCAATAGAAGAAGCAAAAAACGAACTGAAAAAACATTCAGAAATTCAGTTTGACCCTGAAATTGTAGACGCCTTCATAAAGGTGCTTGAATCGGAAGGGCAGTAGAACAGAAGTAAAGACAAAACTACAGGGCTACTGAGCTGTTGGCTCCTGCATAATAAATGTCCCCCTCTTCTGTCACTCCCGCTTGTCGGGAGTCCTTCTCTTGTCATTCTCCCGATGCTTCGGGATTCGGAA
>CAZHHV010000062.1:0-3518 GCA_964532335.1 uncultured Nitrospiraceae bacterium | reverse complement strand
TTGTAGACGCCTTCATAAAGGTGCTTGAATCGGAATAATTCTGCAGCAAAAGAGGCACTTTCTCACGGTGAGTGGGTAAACCACCCCTAACCCCTCCTTAGTTAAGGAGGGGACTAGGGGTGGTAAGTTAAATGAGAAAGAGCCGAGTTTATTCAATCCCATAGGCGTTAATTTTTTCCCACAGGGTCTTTCTGCTTATGCCCAACATTTCAGACGCCTTAGTCTTGTTCCCCTTTGCAGCCTTCAGCGTCCTGATTATATACTCCTTTTCCGCCTCTGACGCCACAGACGAAAGAGACGGCTGCTTGCCGCCATCCTGTTTTTGCCGATGGCTCGTAGAGAGAATAAATGACGGCAGAGCGTCTTTCCCGACCACATCTGAAACAGCAAGGGTTGAGCATCTCTCCATGATATTTTCAAGCTCTCTGACATTGCCCGGATAGTCATATTCAAGAAGCGCATTAATCGCATCCCTTGAAAAATGGATGTTCTTTGACAGCTTATTTTTACACTTCTCCAAAAATGAATCAATAAGAAGAGGAATATCTTCCTTCCTGTCCCTTAACGCCGGAAGGATTACCGGTATTACATCAAGGCGGTAATACAGGTCTTCCCTGAACCTTTTTTTCTTAACCTCCTCTTCAAGATTTTTATTTGTTGCCGCAATTATCCTTACATCCGCATTTAATGTTTCTGTCCCTCCGACCCTTTCAAAGGTCCTTTCCTGTATCACCCTTAATATCTTTGACTGCGTGGACAAAGGCAGGTCTGCAATCTCATCAAGAAAAATTGTTCCTTTATCGGCAAGTTCAAATCTGCCCGGCTTCCTTCTGAATGCTCCTGTGAAGGCGCCTTTCTCATGCCCGAAAAGTTCGCTTTCTATCAGGCCTTCAGGCATTGCAGCGCAGTTAACTTTAATCAGCGGCTTGTCTTTTCGCTTGCTCTGATAGTGGATTGTAGTAGCTATAAGTTCCTTTCCCGTGCCGCTTTCTCCGAGAATCAGGATGGTTGAATCAGACCCTGAAACCCTTTCAATCAGGGAAAAAATCTTCTTCATCTCAGCGCCTTCCCCTATGATATTGGGGAAGCCGTAGCACCTGCTGAGGTCTTTTTTTAATCTGATATTTTCATCGCGGAGCCTTTTTACCTCAAGCGCCCTTTCAATAAGCAGTAGAAATTCATCCAGAGAAAAAGGTTTTGTTATGTAGTCAAACGCCCCGAGCCTCATTGCGTTGACAGCGTCCTTTATCGTGCCAAAGGCTGTCATCACAATTACCTGAGCGTCATTCATCCGTGTGATTTCTTTAAGGATGTTAAACCCGTCAATATCAGGCAGCCTGACGTCTGTAACCACGACATCGGCAGGGCTGCTTTTGAGGGAATGCAATGCCTCTGTCCCTGTTTCAAAGGACACGACTTCATAGCCTGCTGTCCTCAGGGCATCCTCAATAGTAACCCTCATCAGCTTTTCGTCTTCAATTAATAGAATGGTTTCTTTCATGCTTTTTTCAGTTTTGTCATTCTGGCTTGTCCAGAATCTTTCTTCTCATGAGTGAACCAATCCCAAGCTATCTGAAGGATTCCCGACAAGCGGGAATGACACAGATGTAGATGGGCATTTCATGCTGGTGCATCTGCCGGAAAGCTCATTGCAAATGTGCTTCCTTTGCCGGCCTCGCTTTCAACGGAAATTTCTCCATTGTAGTTTCTGATTATTTCGTAAGTCAACCAAAGGCCAAGCCCTGTCCCTTCACCAGGAGGCTTTGTGGTAAAGAACGGGTCAAAAATCCTTCCAATGTTTTCCTGCGCAATCCCGCTGCCTGTATCGCTAACCTCTACTTTAATCTTTGAATCTTCCCTATACCCTCTGACCTTTAATGAGCCTCCATCTTCCATTGCCTGAATCGCATTTATAAAGAGATTAAGCGCCACCTGCTGAAAATCGTGAGGGTCAATAAATATCATCAGTCCGCTGTCTGCTTCATTGATGAACTGAATTTTGCTCTTCCTCACCTTATACTCAACGAAGGAGTACACATCATTTACAACATCCCTGATATTTACCGGAGCAGGCCTGTGCTCATTTTTCCTCGCCATCCACAGGAGCTTGCTCACCGTGCTTTCTATCCTGTCAAGCCCCTCATTAATAAGGCTCAGATATTTTGCCCTGAACTCGGGGTCATTGCCTTTCTGCTTTAATATCTGAAGGCAGTTGAAAAGCCCTCCGAGCGGATTGTTTATTTCATGGGCGACTCCGGCAGCAAGGATGCCTATGGACGCCAGTTTTTCCGACTGGACTAATTTCTCATGCGTCCTTTTAAGTTCTTCGTTTGCCTGTTTTATCCTTTCAATCATACTGTTGAATCTTTCACCGAGGAGGGCGAGTTCATCATGCCCTTTCACGTCAACCTTAACATCAAGATAATCCCCTCCTGTTTTTTCCATTGTGGTTGCAAGCTGCGTTATCGGGCTTATAAAACGCCTGCTCAGCAAAAGTATAATGCCGAATCCAACACTAACAAGGAAAAGAGTAAGGATGACAATTTTTTTGACAGTGGCAATAATTTCACGCTCCACTTTTTTCAGCGATATGCCGAACCTTAAAGTCCCCCAGCGTTTCTTGCCTATGGAAAGCGGGACCCCGATATCTAAAGCCTTATACCCGCTATAAGAAAATTGCTGAATCTTAGTGTGGTCTGCCTTCAGCGCATTCATTGTAAGCGGGTCGGCATAGACCTTCCCGTAGTTTGTGATATCGTTGTGAGACATTACTTTGCCGTCCTCATCAATGATTGCTATGTAAAGCAGATTTACATCCTGCCTGTTGAATATCTCAAGTATGTAGTTGTCAAGGAGGCCTCCTTCTTCTACAAGCCCGAGCCTTTCATAAATGAGGTCATTTATTATCGGGATGGCAAGGGTTTCTCCAAGCAGCCTGCCCTCTCTCTCGACTTCGGTGTAAAGTATGGCCTTTTCTCTTTCAACAGCGAGATACCCTATAATGAACATAAAAATAACAATTGCAGAGGTGGTAATCAGTATAAATTTATACTGAAGGCTCAATCTGGAAAAAAATTTTAACTTCTCTGGAATCTTAGCTGTGTCCACCATCTTCATAGCCGTATCTTGGGATGGCATCCCCTGCCGCAGGTCTGAGGCACCGCATTAATCTTTTCCCGTATGTGTATGTAATCGTTATCTGTGGCTTCGATAAACCCGTTTTTAAGGTCGTCATCCAGCCTCTTCAGTATGTTCCTATGACTGCTGTTGTCAGGGTTTAACTCAAGAAGCGCCTTTTTAATGTCTTCTATCACAGACAGCGGAGTTTTTGGCCCCGCAACAAGCGGGCCTGTGGGTATTGCCTCGGATTCGGCAATCGTCTCAATGCCAAGCTTCATATATTTTCTTGCCACCGAGTCTCTTACTGAACCTGCATCATACTGTCCTTTCAGAATCGCCTTTACAACAGAATCGTGGTAGTCAAAGTTAACATACTGCGCAAGGTCTTTAAGATGCAT
>CAZHHV010000061.1:0-10665 GCA_964532335.1 uncultured Nitrospiraceae bacterium | reverse complement strand
ACAGCAAGGCGCATAAAAGACGGCGCAGAAGAAGACATCCCTCTTGAGCATGTAAGTATTGATGATATTCTCCGTGTGCGGCCGGGCGAGAAGATACCTGTGGATGGAGCAGTTATTGACGGGTTAAGCTCGGTTGATGAATCAATGGTCACAGGAGAACCGATTCCTGTTCAAAAGCAAAAGGGAGACCGGGTTATCGGCGCAACTGTAAATGGAACAGGCACGCTTATAATGAAGGCAGAGAAGGTCGGCGCTGATACCCTGCTCTCGCAGATTGTTCATATGGTTGCGGAGGCGCAGAGAAGCCGTGCGCCCATCCAGAAACTTGCAGATATTGTTGCAGCGTATTTTGTCCAGATTGTGATGGCAGTTGCAGTTCTTACCTTCGTTATATGGGCATGGCTTGGCCCCGAACCCAGAATGGCGCACGCAATCATTAATGCAGTGGCAGTCTTAATCATTGCGTGCCCGTGCGCACTCGGCCTTGCAACTCCAATGTCCATAATGGTTGCAATGGGAAAGGGCGCAATGGCAGGCGTGCTTTTCAAAAACGCAGAGGCAATAGAAGTGATGAGAAAAATTGACACGCTTGTAGTGGATAAGACAGGAACCCTTACCGTAGGCAAACCGAGGCTAACAAACATAATTCCGGCAAATGGATTCGATGAAAAGTCCGTGCTCCATTTTGGCGCAAGCATTGAGCGGGGAAGCGAGCATCCCCTTGCGTCAGCGATAGTAAAAGGCGCAGAAGAAAGAGGTATAAGCCTTACTGATGTTGAGGGTTTTGATTCTGTGACAGGCAAAGGAGTAAGGGGCATAATCGAAGGACATAAGATTGCTCTCGGCAACCGGAAACTCCTTGAAGACATAGGCATTGATCCGGGTGAACTCTTGCAAAAGGCTGAGGCAATGCGCGCAGAGGGTCAGACCGTTATGTTTATTACAATTGACGGCAAGGCAGCAGGACTTTTAGGCGTTGCTGATCCTATAAAGGAGACAACGCCGGAGGCTATAAGCGCGCTCCATAACGAAGGTATAAGGATTGTCATGCTCACAGGAGACAATCGTACCACAGCAGAGGCAGTTTCAAAGAAACTCGCTCTTGATGATGTGGTTGCAGAGGTGTTGCCTAACCAGAAGGCAGATATTGTCAAGCGTCTTCAGAATGAAAGAAAAATAGTTGCCATGGCCGGTGATGGAATAAACGATGCGCCTGCATTGGCGCAGGCTCACGTGGGTGTTGCGATGGGCACAGGCACAGACGTGGCGATGGAAAGCGCGGGCGTTACTCTGGTCAAAGGCGACCTCAGAGGGATAGTGAGGGCAAGGCGGTTAAGCAGGGCAACGATGAGAAATATCAAACAGAACCTTTTCTGGGCATTTATATATAACTCAATGGGTGTTCCGGTTGCAGCAGGAATACTCTATCCCTTCTTCGGGATACTTTTAAGCCCGATAATAGCTGCCGCTGCCATGAGCTTCAGCTCTGTTTCGGTAATAACGAATGCGCTCAGGCTGCGCGGCGCAAAGCTTTAACTTGATTATTCCAATAGTCTTGCTGATGAATTGCCTTCTTCTGTCATTCTGGCTTGTCCAGAATCTTTCTGAAGGATTCCCGACAAGCGGGAATGACAACAAAACAAGTTGGTTTACGGTCTCTGTATTGTAGGCCAAGAATGGTTATTTAGAAATACCGCACTGAGAATGTATCAAATTCTCCTTTGAAAATTTCCCATTTGACGTCAATGTTGTTTACTCTTGCGGCAGGAGGCCCTTTGTAGCAGAGGCCGATCGCCTTCTCTATATTTTCTTTTTCGCCTTCAAACAAGGCCTCTACTTTTCCGTCACTGCAGTTTTTAACCCATCCCTTGAGTCCAAGCGAATGAGCCGCATCTTCTGTGAATGCCCTGTAAAACACTCCCTGAACCCTGCCTGAGATTAAAAGATGCGCCCGTGCGTTTTCCATGGGAGATTATAGCACATAGAGGAGCGGTGTTATGTGCTTGACGACAAAATTCAGCGGCGGGCAACTGCCCGTCCGCTGGAATGTCTTGTTAGGCGAGATTGACGTTGAATCAACCATTTCTTAAAAGATTTCTGGCTTTCCCCTGACGGTTTCCCAGTTAACAATCCTTCAACACTTATATCTTCATCAATATCTTCCCAATGAATACCATGACCCCTGCCAATCAATCTCCAGTTACTTCGTTCCTCTGGAGTAGCATATACCAAACGAGGAAACCATTCCAGAGGAACTGAAATTGTTCTTCCATCACTTAGGTCAACATTTAGGGTATCTTTTGTTACTTTTACGTTTTCTGCTTTTGGCGCTTCTATTTCAACTGCCGAAGTATTCATTCCATGCCTCCAATAATTTTGAATGATTCTCATTAATAAGTTTGTGGATTCTACTAATTTCTATTCTACTAAATCCTCCACTACTTTGCAGCCTGACAGGGTCAAGCCAGAATTTGGCAATTTTGTCATCACGCTCAACATGGATATGCTGAGGTTCGTCCCTATCACCTGCATAAAAGAAAAACCGATAGGGCCCTGAAATATCTTTGACCGACGGCATGTCAATAATATATCAAATTTTTCAGAATACTTCATGACAATTCGTTGATTAGTATTTACTGCTTTCATGGACAGAATATAGCACATTTTGGTAAAAAAGAGAAAACTAATAAACGTAGAATCCACCATAAATTGTGTTATTATTTTGAATCATTTGATTAAGGAGAATGTGCCTGTGTTCAAAAAGATAGCATTGTATCTGAAGATGATTAAGTTTTCCCATTCCATCTTTGCGCTTCCGTTTGCATTTACGGCGGCTTTGATGGCTGCTTCAGGAATTCCATCGCTAAAGCAAATACTCTGGATTGTTGTTGCAATGGTCAGCGCGCGGTCAGGCGCAATGGGCTTGAACAGGATTATTGATAGAAAGATAGATGCGAAAAATCCAAGGACAGCGAATCGTGAGTTGCCTTCCGGCAAGATAAAGACGTCCAATGCAGTTTTATTTGCAGTTATGTCATTTGCCGTTCTTATCTTGGCTGCCTACATGCTTAATCCCCTCTGCCTGAAACTCTCACCAATTGCCGTTGCAGTGCTTTTTATTTATTCATACACAAAGAGATTTACATGGCTCTCGCATATTGTCCTTGGCATTGCAATCTCTGCCGCGCCTGTCGGAGCATGGATTGCAGTACGAGGCACGTTTAATGCCGAGATTCTTCCCATTGCCTTTGCCGTAGTCTTCTGGCTTGCGGGGTTTGACGTGCTTTACGCGCTTCAGGATATTGAATTTGACAGGTCCTTGGGTCTTTATTCTATCCCTGCGAGGTTTGGCATTAAGGATACGCTGATTTTTTCAAGAATATTTCATGTCATGGCATGGGGACTGCTTGCATTTACAGGGATAATCTTTGACCTTGGAATATTTTACTGGATTGGCATGGCTGTTGCCGGAGGGCTTTTCATATATGAGCATTCTCTGGTGAAGCATGATGACCTGAGTCGGCTTGATATGGCGTTTTTCAATATGAACGGTTATATAAGTATAACAGTGTTTATATTCACGCTGCTTGATTATCTTATTTAATTCTGTTACCAAACCCTTCTCGCTTTCTGCAGAGACTTTTTGACAAATCTATGGCTCGTTACAGGCAATTTCAAAACTCGCCTTACAGGCTCAAACAGTTGAAATTGCTTGTCTTCCACTTCGCCGAGATTTGTTACCAAAAAATTCTCTAATGTCGCTCAAAGGGTCAGGCAACAGATATTTTATCTAAGTTTTTTATGTTAAACTTTAAATGATTTGATTTTATTAGGGAGGAAATAATGCCTTTTTACAGAAAACGTATTTTTTGGTTTCTTGCGGCAATAATCCTTTTGATACTTTTTTTTATCCTCAAGAGAACCTTCAGCGCAGTTGATGTTAAAACAACGACTGTAAACAGGCAGGAGCTTGCAATTACAGTAACTGCAACGTCAACAGGGACAATAAAATCAGAAACAGAGGTTAAGATTACGGCGCAGAGAATAGGGAAGATTACAAAGCTCTTTGTTGAAGAGGGCAGTATAGTTAAACCCGGCTCGATGATAGCAGAGCTTGACCCTGACGAGGCGCAGCTGAGCCTTCAGGCTGTGCGTGCTTCACTGGAAAAGGCTCAATCAAGACTCAAGGAACTCAGAAATTCTCATGACTCCCTGAAAGTGGATATAGAAACTAATATTGAAAAAGCAAAGGCGGTTTTGAAAGAGGCGGAGGTGAGATTCAAGAGATTCAATGATTTAAAAGACAAGGGATATATGGCGCAGATGGATGTTGATTCTGTCCAGAAGGAATATGAAGTGGCAAAGGCAAGCCTTGAGTCTGCCATCGCCGCAAAGAGCCGCATAACCGCACAGACAGAAGAGATAAAGGCTCAGGAGTCTGCTGTCAGAGAGGCGGAGAGTTCGCTTTCCCTTGCAAAGCTTAATTATGATTATTCGTTTATAAAATCTCCGATATTAGGCGTGGTGATATCAAGGCCTGTCAAGGTTGGCGAGACAACTGCAAAGGGCGCTTTGGTGGTGCATGTTGTCGCTATGGATGACCTTTATATAGAGGCGTTTATAGATGAGGCTGATGTTGCAAAGGTTAAACTGAGGCAGCAGGTTAATATCACAATGGATGCATATCAGGGGAATGTTTTTAAAGGTGAAATCTATCTGATATCGCCTGTGGTCCTTGGCGGCAAGCAGGAAACAAGGACCTTTGAGGTAAGAACACGGCTTAAAGAAAAACAAATCATTATAAAACCGGGGATGTCTGCTGATGTAGAGATTATTGTGGACAACATTAAAAATGCGCTTGTGGTTCCATCACATGCGATTATGGAGAAAAACAACAGGAAGTTTGTTTTCGTTAAAAAGGGTTCAGCAGCAAAACTTATTTCTGTTGAAACAGGGCAGTTCAACTGGAATTTTACAGAGATAACATCAGGCATTAAAGAGGGTGATACAGTGATTATCAATCCTGATGCGCAGGGACTTGCTGACGGCAGGAGAGTGAAGGAAATGGTGAATAGGTGAATGGGTAAATGGGTGAATTGGTGAAGTGGAAAAAGCAAAGATAGCAGGATAAAGTGATTGTTCTCAAAGATATAAGGAAGTCATATATACTGCCAAAGGTGACAGTAGAGGTTTTAAGGGGCATAGACATGGGAGTCGCTGAAGAGGACTTTGTGGCAGTGATGGGGCCTTCAGGCTCAGGGAAATCAACGCTCCTTCATATCATCGGCTGTCTTGACAGGCCGACATCAGGGCAATATCTGCTCCTTGGCGTTGATGTCAGCTGGAAAACAGACAATGAGCTTGCAGAGATAAGAAACAGAAAAATTGGTTTTGTATTTCAGACTTTTAATCTTCTTCCGAGACTTACTGCATGGAAAAATGTTGAAGTGCCGCTGATTTACAGCGGGGTGGATCCGAACATAAGGAAAAAAAAAGCGTTTGAGATGCTTGAAAAGCTTGGTCTTTCTCACAGGGCAGAGCATTACCCGAGCGAGCTTTCAGGAGGGGAGCAGCAGAGAGTTGCGATTGCAAGGGCGCTCATAAATGACCCTGCGATAATCCTTGCGGATGAGCCTACAGGTAACCTTGACAGCCGTTCGGGAAAAGAAATCATAGAGACATTTAAAGGTTTAAATAAGGAAGGCGTAACGATTGTGGTTGTTACCCATGAGAAAGATATTGCTGAAGAGGCAGGGAAGATAATAACAATAAGAGACGGGGTTTGCCAGAGTGGATGTTATTGAGATTATAAGGGTTTCAAGGGACTCTCTTATGAGCAACATGGTAAGGTCGTTCCTTACAATGCTCGGCGTTGTTATTGGGGTTGCGTCCGTCATTATGCTTGTTTCAATAGGCGAGGGCGCAAGATCCTACATAGGCAGAGAGCTTGGCAATCTCGGAACGAACATATTGATTGTAGTGCCGGGCAAAACTTCTGCCAAGGGAGGGTTTCATCCGCCTGCCGCAACTACGGTCAGAAAACTTGTCTATGATGATGCTGTAATAATAAAAAAACGTTCAAGGCATATTCAAGACGCAGTTCCGCTGATTCTTGGCACCTCCAAGATTAAATATCTGAACCAGAGCAGGGATAATTCTGTAGCGGGGATTACCGAAACTTATTTTGATATCAGAAATCTGTCAGTTGAATCAGGCAGATTTATCAGCGCATCGGATGTTGATTCAAGAAGAAAAATATGCGTTCTCGGAAGGACAGTGAAGAAGGACCTTTTTGGAGATAAAAATGCGCTCGGCGCCCTTGTGGCAATAGGCGACGGCAAATACAGGGTCATAGGCGTGATGGAAAAGAAGGGCGTTACGCTGGGAATTGATTTTGATGACATAGTGTTTATACCCACAACCGCGGCGCAGGAATTGTTTGATACCGACAGCCTGTTTAATATAACTGTTAAGGTCAGAAGCGCAACAGAAATAGACGCCACAAAAGAGGACATAAGGCAGATACTGATGAAAAGGCATGCAGGCAGGGAAGACTTTACGATAATGAGTCAGGATGAGATGGTTGCCGTGATGGGCAAGATATTGAATATCATGACTGCTGTGCTTGCAGGCATTGCTGCAATTTCCCTAATTGTCGGCGGGATAGGGATAATGAATATAATGCTTGTCTCTGTAAGGGAGAGGACGCGGGAAATAGGGATAAGAAAGGCGCTTGGCGCAAAGAACAGGGATATTTTATTACAGTTTCTGATAGAGTCTGTTACTCTGAGCCTTATAGGAGGAACAGGGGGTATTCTGTTTGCCGGTTTGCTCTCTTTTATTATTCCTTATTTTGTTGAATTTCTTCCGACACATCTGGCCCTGTGGTCTGTTATTGTCGCCTTTTTGTTTTCAGCGGCAGTCGGAATATTCTTCGGCGTGTATCCTGCAAGAAAGGCATCGCTGTATGATCCTATTAAAGCGTTGAGGTATGAGTGAGGTAGAGATTTTTTAGCCCATTTTTCACCCCTTTCATACGGTATTCATTATTCCGTACCCGCTCATGTATCCATTCTATCTCAATCATAGATATATTTTATGCCTAAAACTGCAATTTCTGCTATGTTATCTGTCCGTGCGGGCATGATTCAAATCATGAAGCAGTAAATGTACCTGTTGTCCCCTTTTCCGTTATCCGCTTTGTTATCTGTCCGTGCGGGCAGGGTTTAAATATTTTATCGCCTCAGACTAATAGGGCAGTCGTTTAGACTGCCCTATCGCCATGTAGTTTAATGACTATGCCATGACTTATATACACCTGGTATCTCAAATAGATTTGTGTATGTATTTATAACCTGTGCCGCCTTTTCTCCCGTAGGAATTCCTTTTACGACTTCCCGCGTCTGCAGGTCTATAACATAAACAGCCCCATCAGATGCGTTGGTTGCATATGCCTTTTTACCGTCAGCACTAAAGACTATATGGCCAACATGGTTGCCATTACCAACAGCAACATCTTTGAGTTTTAGTCCCGTTTTAGCATCAATTATTGAAATGATGTTTGACCCATAAGGTGTAAGAACAACATATTTCCCATCTGGTGTAAGGTAAGGATGTCCTACTCCATTGGCGCCTTTTATCGTTCTTACGATTTTCTGTTGTGCCACATTGATTACTGCAACAGTAGTGCCGCCAAATTTAGGTCCAGGTCCACGATTGCAGAAATAGAAATATTTTCCATCAAGCGTAAAAATACCATGATGTCCCTCTATAGGCTCGCCTTCAGCAGTTGGAATCTCAATCTTTTTTGCCTCTTTAAATGTTGCAAGTTCGACAATGGAAACAGATGGCTTTATTTTGGCAGCATCGTTGCCTTCATAGACTATCCAGACCTGTTTGCTATCAGGGGTTGGTATGAAATAGTGTGCAGGACTGTCACCATCAATAGTAGCAACAACTTCAAGGGATGGAATTCTGAGAACATATGCCTTTTTGTCCGCGTAGTTCTGGACAAAGGCATATTTACTGTCCCATGTAAATGCTGAGTGCATCATCAGAGGGCCTTTATGTTCTTTATTTGCCTGTTCAAAATTTATTGATTTAATCTATTTATCTGTTTTTGCATCCAGAAGAACAACCTTCAATTCACCGGTATGGTTAATAAGTACATATTTGCCATCTGGCGTGACGAGTGGATGCTTTGGACTCTTGCCTGTTTTAATCTGTAGTAATGTCTTGTGCGTGTTTGCATCAATTACAGTTACAGTATCACCACCGTTATTCCCGACATAAATCTTTTTCAGGTCAGGTGTAAGACAGGCAAGCCAGCCTGTTGGCCCTGTTTCGCAATGACCTATAGCCATGTCTTTTAAAGGGTCAACGAATGTCATGGTCTTAGATGCTGCATTCGGAACAAAGACCCATTTAGCTACTGCTGCATAAGCAACAACGCTAAGTCCAACTACAATAACCGGAACAAATAAAAACTTTAAAAACTTTTTCATCGCTTACCTCCCATTGTGTGATGTGATTGATTTTTCATCGAACCAACTGCTTTTTGCAATCCGAATCTTATAAATACTTATCCTCCTTTCCCTGCCCGCAATGAGCAGATAACGTTGTTCATAGACAAATGGTTCATCTATTTTCCATATGGGTTAACTCAACCTCCTTCTCCAATTTTGATAAAGTCTAATTTTCCCCCTTTTAAATATTGGAAATATATATGCATGTTTATTATTAATTAAAGCCCCTTGATTGTCAAGGAGCGTGGCTTGTGCTTTTCAATGCGCATTAGTATCATAAAGTTAAATGCCGATAATAAAGGTTGAGAATTTAGTAAAGAGGTTTGGCAGCATCACTGCTGTAAATAACATCTCCTTTAATGTTGAGGAGGGCACGATATTCGGTTTCCTCGGGCCTAACGGCGCAGGTAAAACAACAACGATAAGCATCCTCTGTACCCTGCTTGTGCCAACTTCAGGAAATGCCCTTGTGAACGGATATGACTGCGAAAAAGAATCCGCGTCCGTAAGAAAATCAATCGGCATAGTGTTTCAGGATACAACTCTGGATAAAGACCTCACTGCTGAAGAAAACCTCCTGTTTCATGCGTATCTTTATAATGTTGAAAAAACCGAACGCAGAAAAAGGGTTGATGACGTCTTGAAGCTTGTTGATTTATTCAGCAGGAAAGATGATCTTGTAAAGAAATTTTCCGGGGGCATGAAGAGAAGGCTTGAGGTCGCAAGGGGACTGATACACAGGCCAAAGGTGCTGTTTCTGGACGAACCGACACTGGGGCTGGACCCGCAAAGCAGGTCAAGCCTATGGGAGTTCATAACAGCGCTTCCTGAAAAATACGGAGTGACAATCTTCATGACAACGCATTATATGGATGAGGCAGAGGTTTGCGATAACATAGCCATTATTGATAATGGAAACATTATTGCAATGAACAGTCCGGAAGAACTCAAAAAAGTAATAGGCGGGGATGTTATATATCTGAAAACAAGGGATGATGCAAAGGCAAAGGATGAGATAAAGAGCGCGCTGGATATTGACGCATCAATAAGGGACGGAGAGCTTTTTATTCCGGCAGTCAAAGGAGATACGTGCATTCCCGAACTTATAAGAATGCTCGGCGACAGTGTTTTGTCTGTGAGGCTTCAGAGGCCGACTCTGAATGATGTTTTTTTAAAACTGACAGGGAAGGCGATAAGAGACGAGGAGGGCGCGAATACGGATACCATAAAAGAAGAGGTGAGGGCGTACAGGAGGAGGCACTAAATAGCGATTAGCAATCAGCGGTCAGCAAAAAAGCTGAGAGCTGAAAGCCAGGAGCTAAAAAGATGGAATTTAATGCGATATACGTTATAGTTGCGCGGGAGTTCAAGAAGTTTGTCAGGGAACGGTCCAGGCTTGTTTCTGCAATAGCAAGGCCCTTGGTATGGCTTTTCCTTGTCGGCGCTGGGATGTCAAGGCTTGTTCCTCCTGTTGACGGCGTTTCATATATGCAGTTCATATTTCCGGGCATATTGGGTATGACAATTTTATTCAGCGCAATGTTCTCCTCAATCTCTATTATCTGGGATAAAGAGTTTGGTTTTATGAAAGAGATACTTGTCGCTCCTGTGTCAAGGCTTTCAATTGTCATAGGCAAGGCATTAAGCGGAAGCATTATATCAACGATTCAGGCTGTGATTGTGCTTTTGCTTTTTCCTCTTCTCGGGCTTAAACTCGGCGCAGCAGATATAATCGGCGCGGTGATTATTTGCGTGCTTGTGTCTTTCTCGGTGTCTGCCTTTGGAATAGTAATAGCGACTTTTTATGAGAGTTATGAAAGTTTTAGCGCAATTATGAATTTCATCATCATGCCGATGTTTTTTCTCTCAGGCGCGATGTATCCCATAAAACTTCTGCCTGAAGCTCTGAGGTTTGCAGCCAAGCTTAATCCTCTCACTTACGGTGTGGATGCGCTGAAGCATGTGATTTCTCCGCTTGCACACGGGCCGATGAGCCCTGATTTCAGCATTGTTACTGACCTTGCGGTTATTGTTGCGCTGTCGGTAATTTTTGTTTTTGCCGGAGCAAAGGCATTTGAGAGAAGAGGGCCAGTTGACTCATAATAAAATGTTACCGAAGGCTCGCTGACTCAACGTGTTT
>CAZHHV010000060.1:0-10767 GCA_964532335.1 uncultured Nitrospiraceae bacterium | reverse complement strand
GAAACAAAAGAGGAAGATTTTGTTGAACAGCTTTTTATAGGTTCAACTCATGACTATATGCTCTTCTTTTCCAATCTCGGTAGGCTGTACTGGCTTAAGACATATCAGATTCCTGAAGCAGGGCGCGCTGCAAAAGGCAAGGCGCTTATTAATCTCCTTCAATTATCAGAAGGCGAGAGAATTACAACGGCGCTTCCGGTGAGGGATTTCAAAGAAGGATTCCTTGTTATGTTCACAAAGAACGGGACAGTAAAAAAGACCGCGCTTGAAGAATACAGCAATCCAAGAGGCAAGGGCATAATAGCAGTTACGATTGAAGAGGGAGACGAACTTATCGCGGTAAAAAAGACAGACGGCAAGAGCGATCTCATTATCGGCACAAAGAGCGGCCTTTCAATCCGCTTTAATGAAGAGGATGTCCGCGAGATGGGGCGGACTGCAAAAGGAGTTATAGGAATGCGTCTTGCAAAAGGAGACGAGGTTGTTTCAGCGGAAGTCGCCGAGGAAAGAACAGCCCTGCTGACAGTCACGGAAAAGGGGCTTGGCAAGCGGACCAAGATAGAAGAGTACCGCGTGCAGGGCAGGGGCGGTAAGGGAGTAATATCTATAAAGGTTATAGAGAAAGGCGGCAAGGCTGTTGGCCTTATACAGGTGCGCGATGAGGATGAGATAGTAATGATTACGAATTCAGGAAAGATTATAAGGACTACCGCAAACAATATATCCCTGCACGGGAGAAATACGCAGGGAGTCAGGCTTATGGATGTTGACGCAGAAGATAAAATCGTCAGCATAAGCAAAGTGGTTGAGAAGGACTGACTGATTTGCAAAAAACTGCAAGCAAAATAGTAAAGATTCCTGTTTATATTTTTGCTTTTACAGTTGTAGTCCTGCTTTTTGCATACATTACATTCAAATTGTTGAGTTTCAGCAGGACGGTGGACGTCCCTGATCTTTCAGGTAAAAGCCTTGTTGAGGTTAATGAGCTTCTGAGCCAGAAGGGGCTTAATCTGAAGATAGAGGGCGAAGATTATGATGCGGATGTTCCGGCAGGGCACATAATAAGACAGGATTTGCCTTTCGGAAGCAGGGTTAAAGAACAGCGCAGTATAAGAGTGTTTGTAAGCAAAGGGCCGAGAGTCCAGTCCGTCCCCTCAGTAGTCGGAGAATCTCTGGATAAGGCGGAAGCCGTACTTTTACAGAATGGCTTAAAAGCAGCCAAGCTTATCCGTGTGCATTCAACGTCTGCGGAGAAAGACAGGGTTATCGCACAGAAACCGATGCCGGGCGAGAAGATTACCGAAAAGATTACGCTTGTTGTCAGTTCAGGGCCTTATGAAGCGATTTATTACTGCCCTGATTTTCAGGGAATGATAAAACAGGAAGCTGTGCAGCTTGCGGAAAAGCTGGGGTTAAAAGTCAGCGTCACAGGCTCGGGAGAGATTATAAAATCACAGAAACCTAAGCAGGGCGCTCAGATTAAGACAGGAGATACGGTGTATCTGATGCTTGAGGGAGAATAGAATAAGAGTTTAAAGTTAAGAGTTGAAAATTTAAAGTTAGTTTAGACAAGTTTTTATTTTAATTTTCGGAGGTTGAAATGATTAAGATTGCGCCATCAATACTTTCTGCGGATTTCTTAAGGCTTGGCGAGGAAATAAAGGCAGCGGAGGCTGCAGGGATTGACATGTTTCACATAGATATAATGGACGGCCATTTTGTGCCGAACATAACGATAGGGCCTTCTATCGTAGAAGCAATTAAAAAGATAACATCTGTTCCTCTTGATGTGCATCTGATGATAGAAGAGCCTGACAAATACCTGAACGATTTTGTGAAAGCAGGAGCGGATTATCTTACGGTGCACTTTGAAGCTGCAATGCATCTGCACCGCACAGTGCAAAAAATAAAAGAGAGCAAGGTAAAGGCAGGCGTATCGCTTAATCCTGCAACTCCGCTCGGCAGCATTGACGATATTATTCAGGATGTGGATTTTGTGCTCCTGATGTCTGTTAATCCCGGTTTTGGGGGACAGAGCTTTATTCCTCAGGTCATAGATAAGATTAAGGCGTTAAAGAAAATTATTTCTGACAGAGGGCTTAAAACTCTTATTGAGGTTGACGGCGGCGTAAAACCTGATAATGCCAGGATGGTTGCCGAGGCAGGCGCTGATATACTTGTCATGGGGTCGGCTTTTTTCAGTTCCAAAGACTATATTGCTCTAACAAAAAAATTGAGGGAGACGCTCAATAGATGAAAATTGAATCCCTTTTTTCTGTCATTCCGACTTGTTCGGAATCTCTCATTCAAGCAAGAAGGATTGCGGACAAGCCGCAATGACAAAATGAGGCAGGCCAGAACGACATAGTGAAAAGACTTTATATGACGGCAGACAGTTTTTTTCATAAGGCAGAGAGATTTAAAAACAGGGCTCAGTACAAGGATGCGCTTCTGTTTTTCAGGCGCGCAAAGAGGGCATACGAAAAAGAGGATGTTATTGAAGGCAGGCTTCGCTGTTTTATGTCCATCGGTGACGTCTATCGCATGACAGGAAGATTTGAACTTGCAGGTAAGAATTATTCTGAAGCAATAAAAATTAGCAGGAAACTGAAGGACAGGACAACTGCGGCAGATGCTGCTGTTGGATTCGGCCTTTCAGTAAGGGGGCTCGGCAGGTGGAAAGAGGCGCTGGAGATGTTTTCTCGTCCTGAGAAGTTTTATAGAGAAAGAAAAGATGCTGAAGGAATTGCATTTGTGCTCTGGGCCAAGGCCGGAGCTTTTCGCATCAAAGGGGATTCAGCAACTTCTCTCAAGTCGTTTAAAAAATCACTCAGCCTCTTCAGGACGCTTGGAGACAAGCATGGGATAGGCTATAACCTGTGCGGACTTGGAGGCGTGTCCAGAGTGGCAGGGCTGTTCGGCGATTCCTTTAAATACTACACTGCTGCCAATAAATTATTTTCTGAATTAAATGATACCTTCGGAATTGCATATTCCCACTGCGGCATCGGGAATGCCCTGAGAATGAAGGCTGATTACTCAGGCGCTCTCCTTCATTTCAGAAAGGCAACGACTCTTTACAGGAAGATAGGCGATATTGTAAGTTTTTCATATACTCTCTGGAGCCTCGGCAAGACTTACACCATGCTTGGCAGGCTCGATAAGGGAGCGGAATATTTTAAACAGGCGCAAGGTTTTTTCAAAAATACAAAAGATCCCAGGGGGATTATATACTGCAAACTCGGCATGGGCGAGATAGAATTTTTAAGGGGCAGGCGTTCTTCCGCTCTGGCGCATCTGAATGCTGCGCTCGGAGATTCTCTTTCCAATGGATTTTCCGTGGAGAAATGCCATGCTGATGCATTGTTATCGTTTGTAAACCCCGTTAGAAAGCTCGGGCGGGGCCTTCTTTCTAACGAGGTAAATAAAAAAAATGGAAAGAATGGGAATAGGTGTTATAATAAACTCGGATTGAAGCTTAAGTTTCAGTCCATACCGTTTAATATTCCATAAACAAGTGTCAGTCAACAGTGACAGTAAACAGTTAAAAGACTGACACTGATACTAATGCGGTCATTAGTAAGGACACATGCAACTTATTTTTTGACGTCATGCCCGAAGTTCTTAATCGGGCATCCAGAGCCTTTCTGGATTCTCCGGTCAAGCCGGAGAATGACAAGAATGTATCCTTACTTATAGCCGTCTTAGTAACTGACACTGAATACTGACACTGAAGCGGGGGCAGCTGTGAGAGTTCTGAATCTTCCTAATGCGCTTACAATAGCAAGAATAGTAATAATCCCTCTTTTTATAACAGCAGTCATATATAAGAGATACGATTATGCGCTTTATATGTTTATTATTGCTGCATTAACGGACACCCTTGACGGATTCATTGCAAGGCTCACCAATCAGAAGACGGCGCTCGGAACATTTCTTGATCCGCTTGCGGATAAGTTTCTTCTTATTACATCTTTTATAATATTTTCTATCAATGGCTGGCTGCCGAAGTGGCTGACTATAACCGTGATAAGCAGGGATGTTATTGTGGTAATAGGATGGGTGCTTGTTTATCTGATAGCGCATACATCAAACGTAAAACCGACAGCCACTGGCAAGGCCGCCATAGCTATGCAGTTGGCGCTCCTGTGCTATGTGCTTCTCGATATAAACGTAGGCTTTCTCCCAGACATCCAGAATGTGCTTATATGGCTGACAGCGGCGCTGACAATTATTTCCGGGCTGCACTATATATACAGAGGGTTAAAATTGACAGATGCAAAATAAATGCGGCGTTGAAATAGAGACAATTACGCAGGGAAGCGCTGCGGAAAAAGAGGGGCTTCTACCAGGAGATTTGCTCTTTTCCGTAAACGGCCACAGGCTTAACGACGGCATAGACTTTATGTTTTACAGGAATGAGCCTGAACTGAATATCGGCGCTGTGAGAAAGGGCAAAAAAATGTCCTTAAAAATCATGCCAAAAGAAACAGGCGACATCGGCGTCACACTGAAACCTTTTAAGATAAAGAGATGCACTAATAACTGCATATTCTGTTTTGTGTTGCAGCTCCCCAAGGGCTTAAGGAAATCTCTTTATATAAAAGATGAAGACTACAGGATGTCATTCCTTTACGGCAATTATGTAACCCTTACAAATCTGAGCGCTCAGGACAAGAAGAGGATTGCACAGCAGCGCCTGAGCCCGCTTTATATATCCGTTCACTCAACCAATAAAGTCATCCGCAATACGCTGCTTGGAAATTCTAAGGCAGGAGATGTCCTGAAGGAGCTGAAGTTCTTAAAAGAAAATAAAATCAGGATGCATGTTCAGATTGTGCTGTGTCCAGGATACAATGATGACAGGGAGCTTCAGAGAACAATAAGGGACCTTTATGGGTTCTATCCCTATGTATCCTCAATTGCTGTCGTTCCGGTTGGTATTACAATGCACAGGAGGCAGGCAATTAAGCCTGTTGAAAAAGAAGATGCATTGAAGGCGCTCGATATAATTGATTCTTTTCAGAAACGGTTCAGGAAGAAGCACGGGGTCTCTGTTGTTTATGGCGCAGACGAGTTGTACATAAAAGGAGGGGTGAATTTCCCGGCATTAAGCGAATATGGAGAACTGCCGCAGATAGAGAATGGCGTTGGCATGGTACAGTTGTTTATGTCGCAGGCAAAAAGGATTAGCCATCAGCTTTCAGCCGTCAGCAATCAGCAAAAAAAGAAATTTCTTACCTTTACAGGCACATCATTTTATCCGTATCTCAGGAAATTTACGGACAGGCTGCTTGAGAAAGAAGGCATAAACATAAATGTTATCTCTGTGGAAAACACTTTTTTTGGCAAGGCAATAACAGTTACAGGGCTTTTGACTGGAAGAGACGTGATAAGGGAATTGTCGGATAAGACTGACGGCTGTGAATGTCTGCTTATCCCTGATGTTGTCTTTAGAGACGGAGAAGACGTTTTTCTGGACGATATTTCAAAGAAAGATGTTGAAGACGCCGTTGGCATAAAAGTGAAGGTAATAGAATCTACACCGGAGGGCATTGTGAAGGGGATGGAGGGAATCAATTGAAAAATAAAAAAGCGTTAAAGGGTCAAAGTGTCAGAGCGTCAAAGTGTCAGAATATAAGCGGGAAGACAAAGGTGCTTGGTCTGCTTGGCTATCCTGTTGAGCATAGCCTTTCACCTGCAATGCACAATGCGGCCTTTAAGCATCTTGGGCTTGACTGTTGTTATCTGACATTCCCTGTTAAGCCGGAACTCTTAAAGGATGCGGTAAAGGCAGTGAGGGCGCTTAATCTTGCGGGGGTAAATGTGACTGTGCCCCACAAGGAAAAGGTGATTCCATTCCTTGACAAAGTTGACAAAGAGGCAGCTTTCATAGGCGCCGTTAATACAATAGTGAATCAGGGCGATAAACTTATTGGTTATAACACTGACGGCAGAGGATTTATGAAGTTATTGTCAGAGGCTCATATATCAGTTAATAAAAAGAATGTTTTGATAGTAGGCGCGGGCGGGGCGTCGCGGGCAATAGGTTTTTACCTCGCTAAAAAAGCATCAGCGCTGTTTATTTATGATATAGACAGGAAGAAGGCAGGAAAACTCATAGGGGATTTGAAAAAGATCAAAGGGAATGTATCCTTTTTCAGCTATCAGCGGTCAGCTATCAGCAGTCAGCTTGATGACATTGACATAATAATAAATGCCACGCCGCTTGGATTGAAAAAAGGCGACCCGTTGCCTGTTGATATAAATCTTCTGAAACCACGGCATGTTGTCTGCGATTTGATTTATAAAAACACCGAATTGCTCAAAAAAGCATCAAGAAAAGGATGCAAAACTCTCAATGGTCTCGGCATGCTCTTATGGCAGGGCATTTTTGCGTTTGAACTCTGGACTGGGAAGAAACCGCCTGTTGAGGTAATGCGAAGGGCGTTGCTCAGAAATCTTTAGCGATTCCATTACTCATATGCGCTATACTCATCCTGTCATTCCCTTGACTTTTGTCATGATACTGATTTATAAAAGTTTATCCTTGCGGGTGTAACTCAGTGGTAGAGTGTCAGCTTCCCAAGCTGAAGGTCGCGGGTTCGAATCCCGTCGCCCGCTCCATAAATAATTGATTCTTAACGCATTGATGTGCAAAACAGGTATGCTTTTTGCTTTACATGGCGATACCTCTGTGATAAAATTCAACTATGAAAAAGAAAGTGCTGCTGCTTATTTCTCTGTTTTTACTTTCTCTTGTGTTTCTGTTTTTTGGCAATAACAGGGGGCTGGATAAGGCTCTGCTGCTCAAAGGAGGCTCTTTTTTAGAGGGCTTGAAAATTATCCATAAAAAAGATGGAACCAGTATGTGGACGCTCAATTCCAGCAGGGCTGATATTATAGAAGGCAGCGAGAGGGTAAAGCTTAATGACGTAGTTTTGACGGTTGAGAATAAAGATATGACGATATACTCGCCTGAGGGATTTTATAATATGGAAAGCAGAGACCTGACTCTGAATGGAAAGATAAAGGCGGTTTCAAAGGGATATACAATTATAACCGAAGCTGTGGAATGGAACCACTCTAAGGGAGAGATTAAGACGAAAGAGGCTGTGAAGATTGAGAGCAAGAAATTTAATGTTGAAGGAGTCGGCATGGAGGCTGATTCAGAACAGAAAGTGAGGATACTGAAAAATGTTAAGGCAACTTTTTACCGTTAGTGTCTTTATTAGTGTTGTTCTGGCAGGCAGTATATTTGCAGAGGAGAAAACAGAACAGATAAAAGGGCCCATAGTAATAACTTCGCAGACACTTTTGTCGGATAATAAGGCTCGCACTGCCCTTTTTGAAGGCTCTGTCGTTGCAAAGACTGAAAACATGACGCTTTACTCCGATAAAATGCTTGTTTATTATGCGGAAGGAAGCGGAAATGTGACAAAGATAGAGGCAGAGGGCAGGGTGAAGCTCGTTAAAAAAGACCTTGTTGTTACATCAAAGGTTGCAAACTATTTCGCAGATGAGGAAAAGATCATCTTTACCGGTGAGCCGAAGGCAGTGGAGAAAGGCAATATTATTACAGGAACAAAAATGACATACTTTATGAAAGATGACCGTTCTTTTGTGGAGAACAGCAGGGTATTGCTTGAAAATAAAAAAGGAAAATAGATTCGTCCTTCGCAGTTTCATCCTTCGTAGAACTACGGAGAATGGAACTATGGAGAATGGAGCTACGGAGAATGGATGCATATTCTTGAAGTAAAGGAAATCACAAAAAACTACGGCAAAAGATGTGTTGTAAAAAATCTCAGCTTATACGTAACCACAGGCGAAATTGTCGGTCTGCTCGGGCCAAACGGAGCCGGTAAGACAACAACGTTTTATATGATTGTTGGAATGATAAAGCCTGAGAACGGCAGTATTTTCCTTGACGGTGAGGATATCGGTCAGCTTCCGATGTATCAGAAGGCGCGCAGGGGAATAGGCTATCTCCCGCAGGAACCGTCCATATTCAGAAAGCTTACAGTAAGGGATAATCTTAGGGCCGTGCTTGAGATAAAAGGTTATCCTGACACAGATATTGCCGGCATGGTGGAGGGCCTGCTTGATGAGTTCAATCTCAGAGGGTTTGCAGACAGGAATGGTTACAGGCTTTCAGGCGGGGAACGAAGAAGGACAGAGATAGCAAGGGCGCTTGCGCTGAACCCTACGTTTATACTTTTTGACGAGCCGTTTACAGGCATTGACCCGATTGCGGTAATAGAGCTTAAAAAAATGCTGACCTATCTTAAAAATAAAGGTCTCGGCATACTTATAACAGACCATAATGTAAGGGATACGCTTTCAATAACAGACAGGGCATACATAATAAATAACAGTGAAGTGCTTGCAGAGGGCGCTCCTGAAATGATAATCGCTAACCCTCAGGTAAAAGAGGCATATCTTGGAGAGGAATTTAAATTATGAAAACTCTAAATTCTAAACACGAAATCCTAAACAAAAAATTATATATTATTCAGGGTTTAGGATTTAGAATTTAGGATTTGAATTTACGGAGTAAATTGTAAATGGCTCTTGAGCATAAATTAAGCCTTCGGCTTTCTCAAAAACTTATTCTTACCCCTCAACTCCAGCTTGCAATAAGGCTTTTGCAGATGCCCCTAATTGAGCTGTCGCAAACTCTTGAGCAGGAACTCGTTGAGAATCCGTTTCTGGAAGATGTACAGGAAGAAAATACAGGTGAAGAACTTGCAGGAGAAGAGAGAGAGACTGCGGAAGCTGACTCCGAGCTGCTCGGAGACGATGCAGAGTCTCCCCTTGAAAAGATGATATCAGGTTCAGCCGACTTTAATGTTGATGAATATTTTGAAGAGAGGAGCAGTGATGGAAGAGACCTTGGATATTTCGGGCAGGGGACGAATACCCCGGTTTCTTTTGAGCAATTTGCGAGCAAAACTCCTGATATTTCTGACCATCTTTTATGGCAGTTGAGATTGTCCGACGCTGGAGAGGATATTAGGTTGATAGGAGAAGCTGTAATAGGCAATATAGATGAGAACGGCTATCTCACAGCTACGGATGAAGAAATTGCGAGAACCACAAATGAGAGCATTATTAACGTAAGGAAGGCTGTTGATGTCGTGCAGAGTTTTGACCCTCCGGGCATAGGCGCGAGAGACCTTAAGGAGTGTATGATACTGCAGCTGAAGCAGTTGGGTCTTGCCGGAAGCCTTGCCGAGATAATTATTGCGAACAATATGGAAGAGCTTAAAAAGAAGAACTACCAGCAGATAGCGCGTCTGTGCAATTCTTCGGTTGATGAAGTGCATGTGGCCGTCAAGGTCATTGAGGGTTTGGAGCCGAGGCCGGCAAGGAATTTTTTTAGTACGAATACCGATTATGTTATACCCGATGTATTTGTAATTAAGACTGATGACGGCTATCAGATTGTTCTGAACGAAGAAAGGCTGCCGAAACTTAGAATAAACAGCTACTATAAAAAGCTCCTGCTTCAGAAGAATTCTTTTTCAAAAGAGGAAAGACAATTCCTTGATGAAAAACTGCGCTCTGCCTCCTGGCTGTTAAAAAGCCTTGATCAGAGAAATAGGACGATATACAGGGTGACGGAGAGCATAATTAATTTTCAGCGCGACTTTTTTGACAGGGGTGTCCACTATATGAAGCCTTTGAACCTCAAAAATGTTGCGGTTGAACTCAGCCTGCACGAAAGCACTATCAGCAGGGTTACGTCCAATAAATATCTGTCCTGCAGTCATGGCGTTTTCTGTTTCAAGTTTTTTTTCTGCAGCGCCCTGCAGAGCGATGCAGGAACGGTGTCCTCCACCTCTGTAAAAGACCTGATAAAGAAGATAGTATCAGAGGAAGACCATAGGAAGCCATTGAGCGACCAGCGTATCGTTGAGCTGCTTAAAAGTCAAAATATAGTGATAGCAAGGAGAACAATCGCAAAATACAGGGATGAGCTTAAATTGCCGTCTCAGAATCAGAGAAAGAGATTAGACTAAAAGGAGGACAATTATGAATATAATAGTCAATGGGAGGCATCTGGATTTAACTCCAGCGCTTAAGAATTATGCGGAAGAGAAGATTAAAAAGTTTGAGCGGTATTCTTCAAATATTACCGAGGCAATTGTGACTCTCAGCATAGAAAAATACAGGCATAAGGCAGAGGTATTGCTGAAAGCTAATGGAGTTATGATACAGGCCGAGGGAGTCACCGCTGAAATCTATTCTTCGATAGACGAAGTGGTTGAAAAACTTGACAAACAGGTAAAGAAATATAAAGAAAAACTTATATCCCACAGAAAAGGCGAAGGGTCTACGACTCGTAGAGAAAATATAGAGGAGGCATCACAGGAAGCGCCGCAGGAAACAGGCGGGATTATAAAAAGGAAGCAGTTTGACATGAAACCCATGGGGCCGGATGAGGCGGTAATGCAGATGGAGCTCATTGACAAGGATTTTTTTGTTTTCACCAATGAAGTGAGCGGCGATATCAATGTTGTATATCGCAGGCGCGATGGGAACTTCGGGCTCATAGAGCCTGTGAAATAAGGAGTAAAAACTTGTCTAAAAAACTCATAAAACGGTGTATTATGTCATGCTGAACTTGTTTCAGCATCCTGAAATAAATTCAGGACGGGTCTAATGAAATCAATGAGTTACTAATACGGTCATTAGTAAGGACACATAAAAAAGTCCGTCATGCCCGCAGGTCGTAAGCGGGCATCCAGTGTCTTTTCTGGA
>CAZHHV010000059.1:0-10869 GCA_964532335.1 uncultured Nitrospiraceae bacterium | reverse complement strand
ATACTTGCAGGACTTATCCCCATCATGTTCAGCCACGGAACAGGCGCAGATGTCATGAAACGCATTGCGGCTCCTATGGTAGGCGGAGTTATTACTTCAACCATTCTGGAACTGGTTATCTATCCTGCCATCTATATGCTGTGGAAAGGAAGAGAGTTCAGGAAGAGAGTTTAACCTTTTCTGCTTAATTTTCTGATGCCCTTCCCCCTGCTCTCAAATTCTAACTCTTGAAAAAATAAGAAAAAATTAGTAGAATTACTCGTATTCAGAGCGATTTTAAGCGGGAGACTTATGGGAGAGATTGAAAAGCTAAGAAATGAGATTGATGCTATTGACGAAGAGACGCTTAAACTTCTCAATAAACGGTCGCGGATTGTCCTTGAGATTGCAAATATAAAACGCAATACCAAGTCAAAGTTTTACTCGCCTGAACGTGAGCGGCAGATACTTGAAAGGCTGACATCCCTGAATAACGGGCCTTTTCCGAATGATGCGCTGAAGTCAATTTACAGAGAGATACTCTCAGCCTCTTTATCGCTTGAAGAACCTCTAAAGATAGCTTATTTTGGTCCGGTTGCGACGTTCACACACCTTGCAGCGTTAAGGCATTTCGGCTCTTCAGCCGACTTTGTGCCTGTTGAAAGCATAAAAAGCGTATTTGAAGCGGTTGATTCAGGGAAAGCAGAATTCGGGGTTGTGCCCATAGAAAACTCCACAGAAGGAGTGGTGAATTACACCCTTGATATGTTCATGGATTATGACCTTAAGATAACAGCCGAGGTTATGCTTGAGATATCGCATAATCTGCTTTCTTTGACAGGCAGCAAAAAGGACATTAAAAAAATATATTCACACCCGCAGCCGACAGCGCAGTGCAGGGGCTGGCTTGAAAGAAATCTTCCGAATGTAGAGATAGTTGAAGCTATAAGCACGGCCAAAGCCGCAGAGCTTGCATCAAAAGACCCGTCATCAGCCGCAATTGCAAGCGAACTTGCCGCAAAGATATACAGCCTTAATTTTGTGGAGCGAAACATAGAAGACAATAAACACAACTACACACGGTTCCTTGTAATCTCAAAAAACATCACCCCGAAAACAGGAACAGATAAGACATCAATCATGTTTTCTATTAAGGACAAACCAGGCGCCCTTTACGACATCCTTCAACCCATTAAGAAGGCAAAGATAAATCTTACCAAACTGGAATCAAGGCCTTCCAGAAGAAAGGCATGGGAATACATATTCTTTGTGGATATGGAAGGACATATAGAGGATAAAAAAGTCAAAAAAGCCATAGAGAATATAAAAGATGGATGTCTCTATCTCAAATTCCTTGGCTCTTATCCGCACGGTGGCCAGTAGTGATAAAGGCTCCGGAACATATCAGTGCGCTCAGGCCATACATCCCCGGCAAACCCATAGAAGAACTTGAAAGGGAACTCGGGATAAAAAACTCCATAAAGCTTGCCTCAAACGAAAACCCTGCAGGCCCTTCTCCTGCGGCTGTCAGGGCAATAACAGCGGGGCTGAAAAAAACACTGAACAGATACCCTGATGGAAGCGGCTATTATCTCAAAACTGCGCTGGCAGAAATGCTTTCAAAAAATCCCCCTTCACCCCCCTTTATTAAAGGGGGGCAGGGGGAGATTACTTATAATATTACTCCTGAGAACATAATTATCGGGAATGGCTCAAATGAACTTCTTGACATAGCGGTAAGGACATTCTTAGCTCCGGGTGATGAGGCTGTTATGGCACACCCTTCTTTCGTTGTTTACTCCATGGCTGTTCAGGCAGCAGGCGGAAAGGCAATTCACGTGCCGCTCAGGGATTACAAGCATGACCTTGACGCAATGTTGAGCGCTGTGACGCCAAAGACAAAGATGTTGTTTATAGCAAATCCGAATAATCCTACAGGCACAATGAATACAAAGGAAGAATTTGACAGGTTGATGAGCAAAATCAGGGACGGCATACTTGTAGTTGTTGATGAGGCATACTATGAATATGTTACAGATACCGGATACGCCGACAGCTTTAAATACTTCAGGGACAGCAGGGATATATTAATTCTCAGGACCTTCTCCAAGATTTATGGACTTGCGGGACTCAGGATCGGCTATGGCATTGCACATCAGGAAATAATTACCGAAATGAACAAGGTGCGCGCGCCATTCAACACAAACTCTATTGCGCAGAAAACCGCAATAGAGGCATTAAAGGACAAAGGCCATATCAAAAAATCAAAAGGAATAAACGACAAAGGCAAAAAATATCTCTACAAAGAACTTTCTTCACTCGGAATAAGGCATGTGCCCACAGAGGCAAATTTCATCTATATGCCTATTGCCGATTCAATGAATATTTATAAAAAACTTCTTCATGCCGGAGTTATTGTCAGGCCCATAGGGCCTGATGCAATACGGGTGACCATTGGTCTGCCTGATGAGAACAAGCGATTTATCAGGGCGTTAAAAAAAGCTATTGGCTGATAGCTGTCAGCTTTAAGCTATAGTGGAGGAATAGATGGACATAATAGTTTTAAACCGGAAGGCTACTGAAAAAAACATCGACCACCTGCTCAAAAAACTTGAAGGCAAAGGGCTGAAGGCAACTATCTCAAGAGGCACCGAAAAAACAGTTATAGGCGTCATAGGCGATACATCACGGATAACAGAGGAAGAAGAGAATGCTGTGCGGGTAATGAAAGGTGTTGAGGATGTGGTAAGAATCCTCAAACCGTATAAACTTGCAAGCAGGGATTTTAAGGCCCAGAACACGATAATAAAAGTCAAAGGGAAAGTTATCGGAGGCAAAAAAATACCTGTTATTGCAGGGCCGTGCGCTGTTGAAAACAGAACCATAATGATAAACATAGCCGAGAAGGTTAAAGCAGCAGGGGCGTCGTTTATAAGAGGAGGCGCTTATAAACCAAGGACATCACCCTATTCATTTCAGGGCCTTGGAGAGGAAGGGCTTCAGTACCTTGCCGAGGCGAGCAGGAAAACAGGGCTGCCTGTTGTCACAGAGATAATGGATCCAAGAGATCTGGAGACAATACTTCAATATACAGACATAATTCAGATAGGGGCAAGGAATATGCAGAATTTCAGGCTGCTGCTTGAGGTCGGAATGTGCAATAAACCGGTTCTTCTCAAGAGAGGGCTTTCAGCCACAATCAAGGAATGGCTTATGGCAGCAGAGTATGTAATGTCAAAAGGCAATCTGGAGGTTATCCTCTGTGAAAGGGGCATAAGGACATTTGAAACAGCAACAAGAAACACCCTTGACCTCAGCGCTGTGCCTGTGCTTAAACAAAAAACACATCTGCCCGTTGTAGTGGACCCGAGCCACGGTGTCGGCAAATGGGACCTCGTTGCTCCTATGGCAAAAGCCGCTGTTGCAGTAGGCGCAGACGGCCTTCTCATAGAAGTGCATACGAACCCTGAAAATGCAATGTCAGACGGAGAACAGTCATTAAAACCCGATGCGTTCAAAAAACTGATGGCTGAATTAAAACTGATAGCAAGGGCTGTTGGACGAGAGATATGATTCTAAAATTCAAAGTTCAAAATTAAAAATTATGGAATTTATATTTTAATTTCTATGACAAAACCGATTTTTAATAAAGTCACTGTTCTCGGCGTAGGTTTAATCGGCGCGTCATTTGCCCTTGCCATGAAGAAAAGAGGGCTCTGCAATCACATAACAGGCTGCGGCAGAAGAGAAAATAACCTCTGGAAAGCAACGGAGATGAAAATAATTGATTCTTTTGAGATTGACGCATCAAAGGCATGCGCTGACTCCGACCTCGTTTTATTCGCTATTCCTGTCGGCCAATTTACAGACACAGCAAAAAAAATAAATGGCTCATTTAAAAAAGGCGCTATTGTAACGGACGTCGGAAGCGTCAAAGGAAAACTTGTCAGGGATATGGAAGCCCTGATGCCTGAAGGCGTAAGTTTCGTAGGCGGACATCCGATAGCAGGAAGCGACAAAACAGGGATAGCCACAGCAACAGCGGATTTATTTACAGGCGCAAGATGCATATTAACCCCGACAGAAAAGACGGATAAGACTGCCCTGAAAAAAATCGCAGGCTTGTGGGAGTCATTCGGCGCAAAAGTCTCTACTCTTGATGCGGATGAGCATGACAGGATATACGCTGCCGTAAGTCACCTCCCCCATATTATTGCCTATGCAATCGTCAATACCGTAGCTGACATAAACAGCTCGTATCTCGGATATGCAGGCAACGGATTTAAAGATACGACCCGGATTGCGGCAAGCTCCCCTGAACTATGGCGCGATATATCCCTGATGAACAGAGAAAATATTCTTGAGTTCATAGAGCTTCTTAAAAAAAATCTCGACAGCCTCAGCGGTTACTTAAAGAAATCAGATTCTGAGGCTATTGAAAAGGAATTTAAAAAAGCCAAGGCGCTGAGGGAAGATGTCAGATAGAATTGAATTAAGAAAGGCAAAAAGATTAAAAGGCGAAATCATTCCTCCTCCAGATAAATCCATATCTCACAGGGCAGTTATCCTCTCGTCTTTAGCAAAAGGCAAAAGCATTGTCAGGAATTTTCTCAGAGCTGAAGATACAATGAGCACAGTTAATGCGTTCAGAAAACTTGGCGTCAAAATAGAGGATAAAGGTAAAAAAATAATTATAGAGGGCAAGGGTATTTATGCTCTTAAGGAGCCCGCAGACATAATCGACTGCGGCAACTCCGGCACAACAATGAGGCTTCTTTCAGGAGTCCTTTCAGGCAATCCCTTCCTTTCTGTGCTCACAGGCGACAGTTCTTTAAGGTCAAGGCCGATGGGAAGAGTCATAACTCCCTTGAGGCAGATGGGAGCCGAAATAATGGCAAGAGATAATGACAGGTATCCTCCAATAGTGGTAAGGGGCAGAAAACTCAAGGCAATAAAATATACCATGCCTGTTGCAAGCGCGCAGGTCAAATCAGCGCTGTTGCTTGCAGGCCTCTATGCGGACGGAGAAACAGAGATATCGGAGCCGATAAAATCCCGCGACCATACAGAGCGGATGCTGCCATCTTACGGGGCAAAGATTAAGATTGAAGGGTTCAAAATAAAGATTAAAGGCGGACAGGAATTAAAAGCAAGAAATATCGATGTGCCCGGCGATTTTTCATCCGCGGCATTTTTCATTGCCGCTGCAATACTGATACCTGACTCTGACATAACGGTAAAAGGCGTTGGCATAAATCCTACAAGAACAGGTTTGCTTGATGTATTAGAGGCAATGGGCGCAGATATAGAATTGACGAATATTAGAGATGTCTCAGGAGAACCTGTGGCAGATATTCTTTGCAAGACTACGAGCAATTTAAAGGCTGTAAAAATAGGCGGAGACATCATACCTTCCTTGATAGATGAATTCCCGATCCTGTGTGTGCTCGCAACACAGGCTGAAGGCGTAACGGAGATAAAAGGCGCAGAAGAATTAAGGGTTAAGGAATCCGACAGGATAAAGGCTATGGCAGAAGGGCTGAGGAAGATGGGCGCTGAAGTAAAAGAATTCAAAGACGGCTTAAGCATAAAAGGCAATGCTAATCTTAAAGGCGCATCCATAAACAGCTATGGAGACCACAGGATTGCAATGGCATTCTCAATTGCGGCATTGATTGCCAAGGGCAAAACTACAATAAACGGCATATCGTCTGTGAATATATCGTTTCCGGGATTTTTTGAAATGCTGAAGAAGTTATCGCACTGAATTAAGGAGAAAAGGGTATAAGATTGAGGGGAAAATTAGGGGAGGGGAAGTGGCGCCGGGTTCCCTTATCTTTTTTAGACTCCTTGTAAAATATATATTTATAATATATACTATTGGCAGGAGGTGAGCCATGAAGACTGCAAAGATATTTCAGAACGGGCAAAGCCAGGCTGTCAGATTACCCAAAGAGTTCAGGTTCAAAGACGACCACGTATACATTAAAAAATCAGGCAATGTTGTCATGTTGATTCCTGCAAAAGACTCATGGGAGTCGCTACTTGACAGTCTCGACAAGTTTTCTGATGATTTTATGACTGAGAGAAAGCAGCCTAAAGTTCAGACACGGGAGACATTCTGATGAAGTTTATGCTGGATACCAATACCTGCATTTATATTATCAAGCAGAAGTCACCCAAGGCGCTGAAACATTTTAAGGCATATTCTGTTGGAGAAATCGGCATCTCATCCATAACACTCGCCGAGCTTAGATTCGGTGTAGAAAAAAGTCAGTATATTCAGAAAAACCAGGAGGCGCTGGATGCCTTTATTCTGCCCCTTGAGATTGCAGATTTTGACGAAAAGGCTGCCAAAGTTTATGGTGAGATAAGGGCAGCACTCGAAAAAGCAGGGAATCTGATAGGTTCAATGGATATGCTGATAGGCGCACACGCACTGAGCCTTGGTCTTACCCTTGTAACCAATAACACAAAAGAATTCCGTAAGATAAAACATTTAAAGGTCATAGACTGGACTATTTAATCAGGCCGCATTTTTCTTGAAAAATAAGGAGAAAAGGGAATAAGATTGAGGGGGAAATTGGGAATGAAGAATATGGGATGTGTCCCTAATAAACAAAAAATTGAAGCCGGAGGAAGAATCTATACCCTCGAAAAAAGGGCATTAATGAAGGCGAATATCAGGAAGGCGATGGCTGACCAGCATATAAGCGTGAAAAAAGTTTTTATGGCTGTCAGTATCATGATTTTATTATCGGGGAAAATATGGCAGAAGTCAAGATAGAAATAATTGCGGATACTGCAAGGGGTGTGGACAGGTTAAAAGCTGTTCAGTCCGCCTGGGAGATGAAAAAAATAGGAAAAAAATAGGGACAGCGACCGGTTTTCGATAGTTCCATAGCCCAATAGGACCATAGCTCTAAAGTTAAAATTATCTACTCTTTCGAAACCATCTTTACTTTATAGCATGCATGCTATATAATTAAACTGTGAATTGGACAATTGAATATTACGTAACAGTTGAAGGCAGATGTCCCGTAAAAGAATTTATCGATTCTCTTTCAGAAGAAGGGCAGGCAAAGTATATTTTTATCACTAAATTACTAAAGGAATATGGCATTCAAGTAAAGGAGCCATATGTTAGACAAATCACAGGGCATAAGAAACTTTACGAGATAAGAATAAAGGACAAAACAAGTATCAGCAGGATACTGTATTTCGCTCATACCGGAAGGAAATTCATATTGCTGCATGGTTTTATAAAAAAGACAGACAAAACTCCTTCAAAGGAAATAGAAATAGCTGAAAAGAGAATGACAGATTACGTTTTTAGGGAGGTGTGATATGAAAAAGTTTACTTATGAAGCGCATGTAAGGGAATTGCTTAAAAAGAAAAGAGTCAGGGAAGAATACGAAAAACTTCTTCCTGAATATGGGCTTGCAAAAAGCATCATTGATCAAAGATTGCGGAAAAGAATGACGCAGGAAGATATTGCTAATAAAGCCGGAATACCGCAGTCAACGGTATCGAGAATAGAAAGGCTTACGCATGGTCTTCCCAAGCTGGTCACTCTCAAAAAAATAGCGGAAGCCCTTGACGCTAAACTGGTAATAAAGCTTGAGCCTAAAGGCCATATCGGTAAGTACATGCTTGCGTCAGAAAGTGAAAAGCCTCTTACGATTGGAGAGGCCCGGAAGCGGTATGGCAGGCATTCCAAAAAGTAGCCCTTTCCGCAAGTGCGAAGGATTGCCGGCTTTGAGCAATGGGAATTTTAAAAAAAGAAGACTGATTTAATTATCTTAAATCAAAAAGTGAGGTATATGTATGGGAATGTTTGATACAATCTATTTTGCTAAACCGTATCTCTGTCCGAACTGCAAGGCAAAGATAGACTTTACCCAGACAAAGGCATTTGAGCGGACGTTGACGAATTTTCATATAAAGGACTGCATATCTCATGCAGAGGAAATTAGAGTCATTAAGGAAGAGCTATTATGTAATAAATGTTCGGCATTTACCGGACGGTATGTTTATATCGCTGTATTCAGAGGCATACTTGTTGGCGTGGCTGATTCATTGCAAGAGGCTCGGCACATGCTTAGTGACATGAATTTAGAGAAAATGCTTCTCTGGTATCACGATTTGTATAAGAAATATGACGGAGAAGTTAGAGAAAATGAGGGTGTCCTTAGGTTTCTGAAAAATATGGTCGAGTGGTTTGAACAAGGCCACCATAAAAAGAAAAAGGATAAGGTTGCGGGTATAGGCGATATGCTTTTACTTTTTGATAAGGAATATCTGAAAGGAGCGAAAGATCCGCTTGAGGCGATAAAGAGATTTTTGGCTAAAAAACAGAAAAGGGAAAAAGAACGGGACATATTCCAATGATCAAAAGTGAAACTGAGAAAGTGCAGAGATTCGATAGCTCAATAGTGCGGTCGCCTCGGGTCCGCACTCAGACGGATTCGCCGCGGAGAATGACTCTTCGCTAACGCTTCGAGAAGCGCTGAAGAATAAAGCATCACCTAAACATCTTTAAAAAATCTAAAACCTTTATGATTTTTATTGATTTATATCCGCGCATATCGTAAATGTCTGGGGTCAGGTCTTGCTTCTTGAAATAGAAGGACGACGAGGGTATAGATGGTGTGACTTAAAAATTGAAATAAAGAAATCTTACCCTCTCGTCAAATGCCTGTACTTGATACGATGCGGCTGGTCTGCGGCCGCGCCGAGACGCGCCTTTCTGTCTGCTTCATATTCTGAGTAGTTGCCGTCAAACCAGACCACTTTGCTGTCGCCTTCAAAGGCAAGTATATGTGTAGCGATGCGGTCGAGAAACCATCTGTCATGACTGATGACAACTGCGCAGCCCGCAAAATATTCCAAAGCCTCTTCCAGTGCGCGCATAGTATTCACATCCAGATCATTGGTAGGCTCATCAAGCAGAAGGACGTTTGCCTCTTCCTTAAGCATACGCGTAAGATGCACGCGGTTTCTTTCTCCCCCTGACAGCATGGAAGTTTTTTTCTGCTGGTCGCTGCCTGAGAAGTTGAAGCGCGCAACATAGGCGCGTGAGTTGACCTGCTTCTTGCCTAATTGAACCACATCCAGACCGTCAGAGATGATCTCCCAGATGCTCTTCTTTGGATCGAGGTCATCCCGGCTCTGCTCTATATACGCCAGTTTTACGGTTTCACCGATCTTAAATGTGCCTGAATCAGGCGTTTCTTTTCCGGTTATCATGCGGAAAAGCGTGGTCTTCCCGGCGCCGTTCGGACCGATTATGCCGACAATTCCCCCTGGCGGAAGGGCGAATGTCATGCCCTCCATAAGGATATTGTCGCCGTATGCCTTGCTTACGTTATCAGCCTTGATGACCACATCGCCGAGACGGGGGCCCGGAGGGATATAGATTTCAAGATCCCTATCGTTCTTTTCAACATCCTGACTGAGCAGCTGCTCATAAGAAGTGATACGCGCCTTGGCCTTTGCATGGCGTCCTTTTGGAGACATCCTTATCCACTCAAGCTCGCGCTGCAGGGTCTTCTGCCTTTCGCTTTCGGACTTCTCTTCCTGCTCCAGACGGTTCTTCTTCTGTTCCAGCCACGATGAGAAATTGCCTTTCCATGGAATCCCCTGTCCCCTGTCGAGTTCAAGTATCCATCCTGCTACATTATCAAGGAAATAGCGGTCATGGGTGACAGCAATAATAGTGCCGGGATAGCTCTGCAGATGATGCTCCAGCCACGCCACTGTTTCGGCATCAAGGTGGTTTGTAGGTTCATCCAACAGAAGGATGTCCGGCTTTTTCAAGAGGAGTCTGCAAAGCGCTACGCGCCTCCTTTCGCCTCCTGACAGCACCTTAACCAATGTATCTCCTAAAGGACATCGTAAAGTATCCATTGCCATCTCAAGACGCGAATCCAGATCCCATGCGTCCATTGCATCGAGTTTCTCCTGAACCTTCCCCTGACGTTCAATAAGCTTGCTCATTTCATCGTCAGACATCGGCTCTCCGAATTTCTCATTGATCATGTTATATTCTTTTAGGGCATCAACTGTCTCCTGCACGCCTTCTTCCACGATCTCACGCACTGTCTTGCTGTTATCAAGCTGCGGCTCCTGCTCAAGGAGACCTACGGTGTGTCCGGGCGACAGGACTGTCTCGCCGTTGAACTCTTTATCAACCCCTGCAAGGATGCGGAGAAGCGAGCTCTTCCCTGATCCGTTCAGGCCGAGGACGCCTATCTTGGCCCCGTAGAAATAGGCGAGATAGATATCTTTTAAAACCGTTTTATTATCATAATGCTTGCTTACTCCGACCATGGAGTAAATTACCTTATTCGGCTCGCTGCTCATCTTCTTTTATATCCTTTCATCAAGTCATCGCGGTTTGGAATTGCGCGGTTTTAAAGTATATCATAATCAGGGCAATGGAGAAATTTCCAGCGTATACCTGTTGCCTTTTCTAATCGGATTTCATAATAGAGGGTTTTCACTATGCAATTTGGGGTCAGGTCTTGATTTTTGACGTTTCATTATTCATTAGAAATCCGGCTTAGCCGATACTTGCTGAAGCATTCCTGCCTTACATAAATCGCTCAACTTAGGTTAGAATTATTAATTCATGGGAAAAGTAATCGCCATAGACGGCCCTTCAGGCGCGGGCAAGGGGACCATTGCCAAACTCCTTGCCGGAAAACTTGGATTCAGCTACCTTGACACAGGTGCGCTCTACAGAGCGGTTGCATTGGCCTTGAGGGGAAAAGGCATAACGCCTGAAGACCGCGATGAAAAATTAAAAAATGCGCTTTCAGTTACAGATGTCAGTTTTAAAAATGGGAAAGTTTCCCTGAACGGCAAAGATGTCTCAGAGGAGATAC
>CAZHHV010000058.1:0-11046 GCA_964532335.1 uncultured Nitrospiraceae bacterium | reverse complement strand
ATCCTAAAAAATAGGCGTGAAGACTTGGGGTATAACTGCAAGGAAATTGCCAAGACCCTGAGAATAAGGACCGACTATCTAAAGGCAATTGAAGAGGAGACCTTTGAAAAACTTCCTGCAGAGGTTTATACAAAAGGTTACATCAGGGAGTATGCTAAATTCCTGAAGACAGACCCTGAAATTATTATAAAGGCTTATATAGAAAAAATATCGCCTCCTGTAATAGAAAAACAACCTGACCCCATTACTCCTGCTGAACATACCGTTAAAGAAGAGAAAACCGATCAAAGATATTCTGCGACTGCAATCACACTGTCAGCAGTGGCAGTTGCAGCTTTATTAACCGTTTTATCCTTATTCGTTTTTGCGCCGGAAGGACCAAAAACACCTCTGTCTGAAAAAACATCACCAACACCCGCGTTACAGCCCGGCAGCCAGGTGCAAGAAAAAGAAAATACTGAAAAAACAAAAACAGAAACTGCAATAAATCCACAGAAAGAAAAAACAGCGAAAGAACACAGCCTTGAGATTCTCGCTTCAGACAAAACATGGATTTATGTAACTATTGACAATACTGAAACAAAAGAACTTCTTCTAAACAAAGGCGAGTCGGCAAAGCTTTCGGCAAAAGATGGCTTTTCTCTAAAAATCGGAAATGCCGGCGGAATCAAGCTGATATTTGACGGAAAAGATATGGGAATGCCGGGAGAAAGTGGTAAGGTCATAACACTCAATCTTCCGTCCGATAAAAATTTCAACCGTTAAAAGAAACGATCTTCTTAAAACAATGATCGATTTAAAAAAGATTCCGATATTCGGCATGTTAAATGCTTCCGACATGGAGGAAGTAAAACCCTACCTCATCCCCGCTAAATTTAAGAAAAAAGAGGTTATATTCTCTGAGGGAGATCCGTCCGACTGGCTTTATGTCGTGATTAAGGGCAAAGTCAAGATTACCAAGCTCTCACAGGGCGGAAGAGAAATCATACTTGAAATCATTTCTCCGATGGATTTTTTTGGCGGAGTTGCTGTAATGAGAGGATTCCCCTACCCTGCGAATGCCGTTGCGATGGATGACGCAGAGGTTTTAAAAATATCGCGAAGCAACTTAATGCGCATACTCGACAGATTCCCCAACCTTATGTATTGTATGGCGATGAATATAGGCGACAGAATCAAAGTCTCCCATGAGGCGTTGAAAAACATCGCTGTTGAAAAAGTGGAATCAAGAATAGCCTCTTTGCTCATAAAGCTCGCTGATAAAGCAGGCAGCAAAACTGATGACACTGTCGCCATTGACATGAAACTGACAAAACAGGATATTGCCGATATGGTCGGCACAACAGTTGAGACATCCATAAGGACAATGAGCAAATTTAAAAAGCTCGGCATAGTCTCAGAAAAAGGCGGAAAGATCGCCATCAAAGATATAAATAAGCTCAAGGCCCTTTGCAGTTAAAGTTCGCTTATACTCACGAATAGACGCTCATTGCAAGTAAGGAAAAGAATTTTTATTTTATAATTGTTTTATTCCTCTTACCTTTTAACATGCTGCTGTCAGCTTCCTTAATCACATCCATCAAGTCTTTACCTTCTTCGAAGACTGCACAGCCAAGACTGAGGGAAAGGCTGTAATCGGAACTTGCGTATTCCTTGTTCCAATCTGAAATATATTTATTAATACGTGAAACTAAAGCATCACCTTCCTTACAATCCGTCTCAGGCATTACTATCAAAAATTCATCCCCTCCAAATCGGATTAAAATATCAGAGGCTCTTATTGATCTATTCAGTATTAAGGCACATTCTCTTAGTACTCCGTCACCATGCAAATGGCCGTATTCATCATTAACCTTCTTGAAATTGTCAATATTCACCACGATAATCGAGAGTTTTTTACCGTACCTTTTTGTTCTTTCTACTTCTTTTTTTATGACCTCATTGAAATAGTTCCTGTTAAAAACGCCTGTCAACAAATCTCTGGTTGCCATTGTTTTTAATTTTTCCTGTGTTAACCGCAAACTGTGCACCAGAGTTATCACATGTTCGTATACCTCTGTTGCAATATCTTTGCTTACTGCTTCCTGATAAACATCACATTCTGTGCAGCTTTTATATTTAAGAGCAAACTCTCCGGTAATCTTTCCGCCACACATTGTGCCAGCTATCAGCCAGCACCTCCCAGACAAATTCATGTATGCAGGGCAGTCTTCCTTGGTACAGTTCTTCTTTTCCCAACACCTTATTCCAACTTCCTTAATGGCCAAAGACCACCATTCTTCCCAGTTGATACCGGTCTCATCATGCAAGGACAATTCAATAAACAATCTTATATCATTAGTTAGCTGATTTAATGCCTTAAATAAAGGGTGACTTTTATCCATATTTTAGTATAACTAATTTTAAAATTGAACAGCAACTATTGCTACAAAGGACAATTTCAGATGAATATAATGCTTATAAGCGAGAACTATGTCCTAAGGAAGAAACTCTCTGATCCACTTCCTCCAGATGTAAAATCTCTGTCAACGTATCAGTTGTTTCATTATGTTCTTTGCATTCTCATCATCAGGGTCCAGTTCTATCGCCTTCTGAAGGGCCCATATCGCCCTGTCATTGTCTCCCTTTTTCCAGTATGAAAAACCGAGATGGAAGAAGGCGTCTGCGTCTTTCTGGCTTATTGCAATGAGTTTTTCAAAAGAATCTATGGCCTTATCGATAAGGTTCTTCTTTGTATATGCCCTGCCGAGATGATAATAGACCAGAGCGAATTTTGGGTCTTTTTTGATCACCCTTTCATAACGGTCTATGGCCATATCAATATTGCCCTTGTGGTAATAAGCAGCGCCTGCATAATAAAAGGAGGCGACAAATTCAGGGTTAAGGCTGACGGCTTTTTCTAAGGCCTCAATTGCTTCATCGATCCTGCAGAGCCTGTAATATGCCAAACCGATCGCAAAATAGGCATCTGCCCATCCAGGTTCCGTCGTGATGGTCTTTCTATAATATCCAATAGCGTCCTCAATAAACCCATCATCATACATAAGTTTGCCCATGTGGAAGTTGGCTTCCGCATTATCCGGTTCAAGTTCCAATGCACTGTTCAGTTCAATAAATGCATTCCCCTGCCCGCTTCCGCCACCTCTTTTCCTGTACAAGAGCGCCCTTACTATATGGGATTCGACATCCTTCTTGAGGAACTGACCGCATTCCTTACAGTATTTACTGTCTTCAGTGTTTTCAGTCCTGCATCTTTCGCATATCATACTATCACCCCTTTTCCTGACTGTCTCACCCGTTTTGCCCAGATAGGTTTTCGATGTAAGACATTGCTTTGTTCGCAAAAAAGAATAGCACAAAAAATATAGATTATCAAGTAGGATATTATCTTGGGAATTTATAACTCTGCTGACGGTAAAAAATTTCTAAATACCAGCAACGAGTTGTTAATATGCTGCAAAAGACTGACATTCAACCCTCTCAGCTTTCTTTTACGCTAAGAGCTCATCTGCCTTTTAATCTTATTCAGGCTGTTTTGAATACAAAGTTGCAATCATATTGTAAAAAAACAGGGATATTGAGACTGCCTCAACCACTCCGAAAGCAGCAGTGAGTCCCCTGTAAGAATCTGTCTGATTGTAAACATCGAGCGCATAAAAAAAGAGCATCCCCACAAGCCCTATGTTCGCAAGCCAGAACTGTACCTCGGCCATTGCCTTGCTTTTCAAGAACCTGCCTGCGAATTTGGGAAGTATGTGATAGCCCACGCCGTAAATCATCATTGAGACCCATCCAAGCAGCATAAGATGAGAGTGCACAAACTTAAACTGCATCAAAGACGGATTGCCGAGCATGAATATCCCGAGCACCGTCGCAATTATGAGATACACAATGCTCATCAAGATAAAGTTTTTAACAAATCTGTCCATAAAGCCCTCCTGAATTTTATTTATACATAAATTATATCATTACATATGCGATTGCTATGATTAAAGTCATAAAACAGCAGCTGTTAGCAATTAGCTGTCAGTCGTCAGTTAAAAAATTCACTGAACTAAAGCTGATAGCTGATGGCTGACAGCTTATTAGCTTTATATGACATATATCATAGAACTCTCAGGTGAATCAGTGTAATCTAAAATCAAGAACTTTAAAAATGGAGGTTGGAAATGAGCAAGAATATAATTGAAGGATGCCCGTCATGCTCTTCTATCGGAGAACTGGCAGGCAAAGAAGAGCAAAAAGGTTACAGACTCTCTCACTGGCCCATACAAATTAAACTTATGGGAACGGTTATACCGTTTCTGGATAATGCAGATCTGCTTGTGGCTGCTGACTGCACGGCTTTCTCCGTTCCGGGATTTCAGGAAAGGTTTCTGAAGGATAAAAAACTTCTGATAGGCTGTCCCAAACTGGATAATGCGCAGTTTTATGTTGAAAAGTTCACCGAGATATTCAGCAATATCCCCATCAGGAAAGTCACATGCCTCAGAATGGAAGTCCCGTGCTGCGGCGGTATGACCGCAGTTTTAAAGGAGGCGATAAAGCTGTCAGAGAAAGACATCCCGCTTGATGAGACTATCATCGGGGTTAAGGGGGATGTGTTGGGAGAGAATGGTTCTTGAATAAGCAAGAATGTCATTCCTGTGAAAACAGGAATCCAGACTTCGTCTCCGTGAAAAAGCAAATTACTGGATTCCCCCGCATCAAGTGCGGGGCAGGCTCCGTCAAGCACGGAATGACAAAACAAGAATATCTTTTGATAGAAGTTATGATTTAAGTCATAAACTTCTTTTGAGTTTATTGTTAAACTGATAGCAAGAACAGGCAAAATCCTGAACGTAAAGGAGGCCGAGATGATAGCGACAAAGGCAAAATTCACAAAAGACAGCGTAATAGGAGATATAGTAAAACACAGCCCTTCTGCATCAAAGGTCATAGAAAAGTATTTCGGCAATGGCTGCTTCACATGTCCCGGCATGAAGGTGGAGTCTCTTTCATTTGGGGCAATGATGCACAATGTTGACCCTAACAAGATTATTGAAGAACTAAACACACTGGAGGATTAAATTATGGAAACGAAATGCTTTGTTTGCGAAAAAACTGATACCAATGTGGTATACCTTAAATGTGTTCACGAGGGAAAAGAAAAACTCGTATGCGTAAGATGCCTGCCAATTCTGATACACGGAGCGCATTAAGATACTACGCTATTACATTACCTGATACTTGCAGCTTGACATTTAATCTCATGCTGCTATGATTCAATTATAACTTGATTGATATTCACGCCTAAAGGAGGTTATTATGGACAGAAAGAAAACTATCTTACTTACAGCGGTTCTTTTCCTTTTTGCTGTAAGCGGTATTTATTTTACAAATGCAGATGCTCAATATAAGGCTGCATCTGCAAAAAAAGCAGCGCCTTCAGAAAAACCTGTTAATGCCAGGACATGCTATGGCTGCCACGCACCTGTTAAAGAACTCCACACCATGGGCAAACATTCCAGTGTTAATTGTTCCAGCTGCCATAGGGGGCTCGATAAACATCTTGCAGTCCCAGGCCCTGACACAAGGCCTGAGACAGACACATCATGGGAGGCATGCGGGCAATGCCATAAAGCACAGTATAAAAGCTTTATGAAAGTGGCATATCACAGGCCGGCAAGGGACGAAAAGTCCCAGCTTACAAACAGAGCGCCGAATCCGTTCTGGGACAAGCTCATGGCAGGGCATGGCTTTACAAAAGAGCATAACCTGACAAGAAGTCACAACTGGATGCTCATAGACCATCTTATTGTTGACAGGGCATACGGAGGAAGGTTTCAGTCAAAGAACGGCTGGCAGTATTTATTCGAAAAAGGAAAGGCATGGGATGTGCTCACTGATACAAAATCAGATACAAAAGAACACAAGGCATTCATCCCTCAGTCCGCTGCTGCTGCAAATCCTGTCTGTCTTCAGTGCAAGTCTCAGGACCAGATACTTAAATGGGCTTATATGGGTGACCCTGTTGAAGGCGTAAAGTGGTCAAGGACATCCAATGTTGTTGAGGTTGCAAAGTCTATTCAACACGGCCTCAACTGCTTTACATGCCATGACCCTCATGCTGCAACGCCAAGGATTGTAAGGGATGGGCTTATAGATGCGCTCACAAGACCTGATGGAGATACCTTATGGCATAAAGACCCAAAACATACAAATATCAAAGTAATCGAAATGGGAATGAGAGGATTCACAAGGAAAATCGCCCTTCTCGAAAAATATGATACACGGCTTTTATGCGGGCAGTGTCATGTTGAATACAACTGCAATCCCGGGTATGACCCTAAAAATCCTGATACCTCAAAATATTCCGTAACAATGGCTGACAGAAGGACTAATCACTTCCCGTATAAAGATGTATTCGGACTTTATGACCACTATGTAAACAAAGTCAGCTTCCTTGATTTCAAACACATTCTGACAGGCGGCCTTCTCTGGAAAGCCCAACACCCTGAAGCAGAAACATACTACAACTCAAAACATGCAAAGGCTGGCGCAGGGTGCGACAGCTGCCACACACCAAAGATTACGGACAAAAAGACCGGAAAGGTCTATACCTCCCACTTTGCAGTTACACCGAGGGTTCAGTTAAAAGATACATGCCTGAAATGCCATACAAACTGGACTGAGGAACAGGCAAAATACGCTATAGATTCCATAAAAGCATACACGAAAGGTAAGATGAGAAAGGCTGAATTCTGGCTCGCCGCGCTGATTGATAAGATAGTCGAAGCTAAAAATGCAGGAGTGGACGCAGAGACTATAAAGAAGGCTCAAGATCAACACTTGAGAGCACACATACTATGGGAATTCTGGACAGCAGAGAATTCTGACGGTTTCCACAATCCTGAAATGGCAAGGGAATCTCTGACAATATCAGTTGATGAGTCACTGAAGGGCATCAAAATCCTTACTGATGCAATGGCTACAAAAACTGCAGCAAAGTAACTTAAAGGACATAGAACAGGAGGGCATTAACATGCCCTCCTGTTCTACCTGACGAAAGGACAATGAAAGTTGTTTTCCGCTCAAATTCTAATTTCCTCTACTTAAAACAATTCATCAAATTAACCATTGCATTTTTTAAAAACTATACTATGATTTAAATCATAGAACTAAAATACGGTTAACCTTACAATTATCCGAAACAACAACCGGATTATCTCCGGAAATCTTGAAGGAGGTGCTTATGAGCAATAAGGCTGCAAAAAATCTCTTCATCTACGGCAGTATCTTCTTCTTTGTTATCTTTCTCGCCCTTACGTTTGACACCATGGGAAAACTTGACAAGAGGGCTCCCGAGATAACAGAAGATGTGAATGCAGGGAAAATGGCCTGGCACAAGTATGACTGCATCGGATGCCATACCATTTTTGGAAACGGTTCTTACTTTGCGCCGGACATGACAAAGACCGCTGAGAAGAAACCAAAGGAGTATCTCAAAAAGTTTCTTATGGATCCAAAGGCTGTTAATCCAAAGGCATCAATGCCTAAACTTGGAATAAGCTCTGAAGAGGCAGACAAACTGATAGCGTTCCTCGAATGGACTTCAAAAGTCGACACCAACGGCTGGCCTCCAAAACCAATTCTTGCCACAGCAGCAGGCGTTGGAGGAAAAGAGCTTACAGCGGGTCAAAAACTCTATCAGTCTCTCGGCTGTTCAGCCTGCCACATGATAAACGGGGTCGGAGGTACAACAGCTCCTGAACTTACTAATGTCGGCAGCAAAAGAGACAGGGCATGGCTTACAGGCCATTTCAAAAATCCGTCGGCATACGTGCCCAACTCTGCAATGCCTGCTTATGGGAATCTGAAAGAAAAAGAGCTTAATGACTTAACTGATTACATGCTTACGCTTAAGCAGGAGGTGACAAAATGACGATAAAACATGAAAGTCAAAAAATAGCGCAGCATTTCTATACATTTGCCGTGCTTTTGTTTCTGGTGCAGGTAGCTGTCGGCATAATAGCTGCCATACAGTTTATCCGGCCGGAATTCTTTATACTTAACTTCAATACAATAAGGACTCTCCATATCAACGCCCTTGTGGTGTGGTTGCTTGTGGGGTTCATGGGCGCAACCTATTATGTTGTTTCTGAAGAATCCGAGACAGAGCTTTGGAGCATGCCTTTGGCTCAGCTCCAGTTCTGGGCAACGGTTGTAGCAGTTACATCCGTAGTCCTCGGATATATTGTCATGGGATTGAACCCTCAGGCAAACACCCTTGTATTCGGCACACGGCTTTTAAATGAAGGCAGGGAATACATCGAGGCTCCGCGCTGGGCAGACCTCCTGATTGTCATATCAATCCTCTTGTTTCTCCTGAACTGTTTTATGACCATGCTCAAAACAAAAAAGTGGACTGGCATTCAGGGTGTTCTCCTCGGCGGCCTTGTTTTCCTCGCCCTGATGTATCTTCCCGGCATGTTTTATACAAAGAGCATGGTCAAGGACCAGTTCTGGTGGTGGTGGGTTGTGCATCTCTGGGTTGAAGGCGCGTGGGAAGTTATCGCAGGCGCGCTCCTGGCCTTTATGCTTATGAAGGTAATCGGGGCAAAGAGAGAGGTTGTCGAAAAATGGATGTATGTTGAAGTCGGTCTTGTAATGTTCACAGGCATCCTCGGAACAGGCCATCACTATTACTGGATAGGCACCCCGTCATATTGGTTGTGGGTCGGCGGCATATTCAGCTCGCTTGAACCGATCCCGCTTCTTGTCATGGTCTGGGATGCGTTCAGAACTACAAGGGAATCAAGGAATGTCACGAACAAGGCAGGGCTGTATTATACTGTTGCTCATGCCATATTCAACTTTGTAGGCGCGGGATTATGGGGCGTTATTCACACGCTTCCACAGGTCAACAAATGGACGCACGGCACACAGATTACGACAGCGCACGGCCACCTCGCATTCTATGGCGCGTATGTCCTGCTCATCCTTTCAATGATATATGTAACGCTTCCTGCAATCAGGGGCGTTAAGGAATTTAATCCATCAAGGGCATTTCAGTCATTCTGGTGGATGACAATATCAATGGTCTTTATTGTGCTTACGATAACAGGCGCAGGAATGGTGCAGACCTATATGGAAAGGCTCATGGGACTTGATTATGTCGCTGTAAAGGCAAACTACAATCTCTGGTTCTGGATATTCAGGGCGATATTCGGCGTCGGCTTCCTTGTCGGTGTTGGAATATTTGTAGTGGATTACTTCAAGCTCGGCAAAGAGCCTGCCACGGCAAAGGCATAACCTGAAAATACGAGGGCGGTTTCAACCGCCCTCGTATTCGTCTATCATATCCACATGAAGAATTTTCTCCTGATTTTCTCCATCACTGTTTCTTTATCATGTATTTTCCCGACATTATCTTCTGCAACAACCGAATATGCACACCAGACAGGTTTCAAATGTAATGAGTGTCATGTTGAAACTACCGGCAGCGGTAAGCTGACAAAAACAGGAGAGGAATTCAGGGACGATTTGAAAATTAAAGGGCTTTATCGTCCTTTGACAAAGATTCAGAGGGTTATACGTTTCATTATCGGCTATATCCATCTGTTCTTTGCAATAGCTTGGTTCGGCACAATACTTTATGTCCATATACTTTTGAAACCCGCATATGCATCAAAAGGGCTTCCGAGGGGCGAACTTCTTCTCGGCTGGCTTTCAATCATAATTCTTGCCATAACAGGCACCCTGTTAAGCATCGCCAGAATACCGGCGTGGAAGATGCTGTATACAACAAGATTCGGGATGCTTCTGAGCATTAAAATCATCCTTTTCCTGATAATGGTATCGACAGCGATTATAGTGATAACTTACATTGGCCCGAAGATGAGGCGGAAATGGGGGATAAAGGGAAAGGTGGAAATACCACAGGGCAAGTGTGACCTTGCATACGAGGAGTTCCACACATTTGACGGAAAAGAAGGCCGTCCCGCATATGTCGTATACAAAGGATTAATATACGACGTAACAGCAAGCAAACCATGGAAAAACGGCTCACATCTCTCAAAACACCTTGCAGGCCATGATCTGACGGATGCATTAAAAACAGCGCCTCACGGAGAGGAAAAAATTATGTCAATGCCTCAGGCTGGGAAACTCATACCATCGCCTGAAAAACCTGAAACACCTTTTTATGAAAAGCTTTTTTACTTCTTTGCCTATATGAACCTTGCCCTTGTATTCCTTATAATCTTTGTTATCGCCCTCTGGAGATGGTGGTAAAATTACAATTATGACTTATATCATAGTGCGCCCTCACCTTTATGTGTTATTAATAAATCATAAAACTGACAATCTACAGAAGAATCACGTAGGAGGCATTTATGGAAATACTGGACTTAAAAAAGCTGATAAACTTTTCATCTGACAGGATTTCAAGGGAGATGCTTTCTGACAAGCCAGAGATGCGCATTGCCCTGATGTGCTTGAACGAAGGGCAGAAATTGGAACCGCATAAGGCGCCATTGAGGCTTCTCATGTACTGCGTTCAGGGCAAGGGGACATTTATCGTCGGAGATGAACGCATTGAGGCAGATGAAAAAACATGCATACTTTGCGACCCGATGGTGTCTCACGGCTTTGAGGCAAACAAGGGCGAGAAGCTTGTTGTGATGGCAATAGTAACGCCAGTTGAGTAATTACGAATAAACAATAAGTAAAGCCATGTGACCGTTTCAATTCTGTCATTGCGGCTTGACCGCAATCCTTCTTAAAGAAAGATTCCCGACAAGCGGGAATGACAAGCGATGTGGTTTTACTTATGAACTCCTTAGTAATACAGCAGTTACAGGCATGATGAAAATCTTTAATCCAAAAAATGCAGCTATTGTTGAAAAATTTCCTTGACTCGATGATAATATCTGCTATCATTGGTATATGAACGGTCTCAAGAAGATTAGGTTTTTGAAGCCACAAAAAAATTCTCTCATAAGGAGAGGGGCTGTCTGTCTGTCTGTCTGTCTGTCTGTCTGTCTGTCTGTCTGTCTGTCTGTC
>CAZHHV010000057.1:7777-11571 GCA_964532335.1 uncultured Nitrospiraceae bacterium | reverse complement strand
CGCTGTCAAATGCATTTTCCGGGTTAATAATTTTGTCTAAAGGTTTAATTACTATTTTTTATTTCCCAAATTACTGAAATTTATGTATAATGTGACGCTATATAAATAACTGGATACATCTCCAAACAATAGGAGGGGGTTACATGAGAAGGGTTTCAGTGATAGTTTTTTTATGCTTTTTCCTGCTTTGTTTCAGCTATTCAGCAAGTGCTGCCCCGTTAGAAAAGCAGGGCTTTCTAACGGGGTTTAACTGTCTTGCCTGTCATAGCGCTATGAAGGGCAAGATACGGACAGAAAAAGGCAATTTAGTTGATGTGAATGTGGACGGTGAGAGATATTCACAATCTATTCACGGAGGATTTGACTGTATTACATGCCACAAACAGTTTGGCATGAATCCTCATAAACCAACAGCAATAGGAGATGTTCCAAAGGACATTGCTGTATCGGCAAGCAAAATATCACACAAGGCAAAGGTTGACGCCGTAGCCCTGGCTGCATGTTCGGAATGTCATGGTGATATTTATAAATCGTGGCAGAACAGCATTCACGGCAGCAATGTAATACAGAAAAAACAGTCTGACGGCGCTTCCTGCATAGACTGTCACGGCTCGCCTCACTATATCACATCTAAAAAAACAGGAACTTCAACCATTAACAAAAAGAATGTTGTCAAGACCTGCGGCGAGTGCCACGAAAAGGAAGAATTGGCGAAAAAATATAATTTTGGAACACATATACTTGAAAGGTATTATGAGAGCTTCCATGGTAAAAAATATATCCTGGGGCATCAAAATGCGCCTGTCTGCACGGACTGCCACAGCTATCACAATGTAAAGCAATGGGAAGATCCCATGTCCCCTGTTGCATGGAATAACAGAACAGAAACCTGCGGGAAGTGCCATAAGGGAGACACAAAGAAGTTCGTCACCGCAATCACCCATAAACCCATTGGCAAGGATAATCCCATCCCATATTACTTTGGAAAGGGTTTGACAGTTCTTTTAGTATCTGTATTTGTATTTATTGTTGGTCATGTAATTGTTGAGGCATTTTCAGAGATCAGGGACAGGGTCTTTAGAAAGAAGGAGGAGCATCATGAGTAATGAGGTCCAAAAGGAATATCAGCGGTTCAATCTCATTGAGAGAATTCAGCATGTAATTCTTTTTACAACGTTTTTACTCCTCGCCTTTACCGGCTGGGCATTAAAATATCCAGAGGTTGAACACTATTCAAAATGGTGGATAGGAATATGGGGCGGCCCTAAAACAGCAGGGACAATTCATCGCATTGCCGGCATTACAATGCTTCTGGATTTTATCTGGCATGTCCTTTGTTTGGGATACAGTCTGACAACAGGCAGGATGAAGGTGCGCAAGGACACAACCATTATCCCGCTCCCGAAGGATGTATTTGATCTCATCAAAAACATGCTGTACTTTTTCGGATTAAGCAAAGAGAAGCCGCAGTTCGGCAGATACAACTATATCCATAAATTTGACTACTGGGCGGTCTTCTGGGGCATGGCGATTATTGGATTATCAGGCCTTTTCCTGGCATTCCCTGTACATGCGTCATATCTTTTCCCGCTTTGGACTGTAAACTGGATATGGGAAGTAATTTCCGTCATGCACAGCGACGAGGCCCTTCTTGCCATAGTCTTTATACTCTTCTGGCATTTCTATAATGAACACTTAAAATGGGATAAGTTCCCCATGAGTATGACCTGGATTACAGGAAGGATTTCTATAGAACAGATGAAGCATGAACATCCTCTTGAGTATAAACTTGAGTTTGAAGATAAAAAAGGGGAAAATAAATGAGATGGGCGGTATTAATTGTTATTGCCGGTTCACTGATATTAGGGTGCTCTCAAAAGACAGAGAGAGAAAGGGCTGAAAAAGCTCCTGAAATGGTGATCTCTGCTGCTGAGGCAGTCAGCAGTCTCCCCTGTTTCAAGTGCCATTCTTATCAGAAGTTTTCATCCGCTCCGCAGAAAGGAATATTTTCACATCAGATACACACAAAAACAGGGTATCATTGCAATCAGTGCCATGATTTTGAAGCTCATAAATATATGAAGACAAACAAAGACATTTGCGGCAACTGTCACAACATCAAGGTTATTGCTCTGAAAAAAACGAGCATGCCTTCAAAGTTTAATCATGAGTCGCATTCTAAGATGTTTGGCTGCAAGGAATGTCACCCGAAAACGTTTGTGATGAAGGCAGGGGCTGCTTATATAACAATGAAGGATATCAATGAAGGGAAGTTCTGCGGCGCTTGCCATAACGGGAAGGCAGCATCTCCTGCTTCAGATTGTGAAAAGTGCCATAAGGGATGAGAACAGAAGACCAATAGAGCAGTAGAGCAATAGTTTATTAGACTAATAGATATCTGTATTTACTGTTTTTGGTTTGCTACTGCTCTGCTGCACTGCTGGTCTAATGCTCCTCTTTAGTAAACGCCTTAAAGAATCCTGCAAGCATTACAGAAAAGATCCCACCGATAAAAGCGCCGAAGGCTCCGATAATTCCAACGACTATTATCACGCCTATAATTACTATAAAACTGTCGGACGGCAGGTTGGTTTTGAAAAGACTGTTCAAGTCATTTGCCACTGCCTCGCTCCATCCGCCTCCAAGGCTCTTGCCCAGCAGGAGATCCATGCTTAAGGCGACTACGATCCCAAGAATGCCGCCGCCGATAATGCCGATACTGAATGCTTTTTTCATTTAAACCTCTCTGAAATTCTACTCCTCTATTCCGTACTTCTTAAATTTCCTGTAAAGCGTTGCCAGGTCTATCCCGAGCGCTTTAGCTGTTTCTTCTTTGCTTTTATTATGTGCATTGTACATCTTCAAAAGCAGACCCTTTTCATAGCCGCTCAAATAGGCCCTAAGATTGGAGGACGTCTCCATCGGCTCTTTCCCTGAAATTATGCTTTTAATTTTATCAGGCAGTCCATTGACGGTTATGTAATCCCCGTCTGTAAGCACCACCGCCCTCTCAATAACATTGCCAAGTTCTCTTACATTTCCCGGCCAGGAATATTCTATTAATATGGAGAGGGCTTGTTGGTCTATGCCTTTTAAATTTTTTTTATGCTCCTGTGAAAATTTTGTTATGAAATGTTTTGCAAGCACCTGTATGTCGTCCCTTCTTTCTCTCAATGGCGGTATCTTTATCTCTATTACATTCAACCTCCAATAGAGGTCCTCCCTGAATTTTCCTTCTTTCAGCCTGTTTTCTATGTCTGTGTTGGTTGCCGAGATTATCCTTATATCAACACTTTTGTGCCTTGTGTCTCCAAGCGGATAAACCTCTCCTGTCTCCAGAACCTTTAGGAGTTTTGCCTGCAGATTAACAGGCATGTCGCCTATCTCATCGAGGAATAGCGTCCCCTGATGGGCCAGGGGTATAAGCCCCAACTTATCGGATACTGCGCCGGTGAACGCCCCCTTTTTATATCCAAAAAGCTCTGATTCCAGAAGCCCTTCAGGAATAGCAGAGCAGTTTATAGAAATAAACGGTTTGTCGCGCCGCGGACTGTTACAGTGCATGAGTTCTGCAAGGAGGCCTTTCCCTGTCCCGCTCTCGCCCAAAAGAAGCAGATTACTTTTTGTAGGGATTACTTTCTCAAGAGTCTCAACAATTCTCAGCATTGACTCGGAGTTTGCAACAAAATCTTTACAAGCTATATGTTGGCTTATCTGTTGTTTGAGAGCGATATTTTCGGTTATAAGTTTCTTCTGTTCAATGACCTTCCTTATCGGAAGAGCGTCGTGTAGGG
>CAZHHV010000057.1:585-7767 GCA_964532335.1 uncultured Nitrospiraceae bacterium | reverse complement strand
ATCAGCAGCGCCTCTCTTCATAGCCTCCACCGCAGATTCAACAGAGGCAAATGCAGTCATCATAATTACCGTCGTGTCAGGGCTGAGCTCCTTTGCCTTTTCAAGCACCGTCATTCCATCAACCTTCCCCATCTTCAGGTCCGTAAGCACTATATCAAAGCTTTCTTTATTCAGTTTATCTATGGCCTCTTCGCCGCTATGAATAGAACTGACATTATATTCTTCCCTCTTCAGCAGGAATTCAAGCGCCCTGCATATATCAGGCTCATCGTCAACTATTAATATCTTCGGTTTCATAAAAAATAAAGCTGTTAGCTCTCAGCTTGTCAGCAGTCAGTAATTTTTTACTGAAAGCTTAACGCTGATAGCTGAATGCTACTTATACGGCATTGTTATCGTAAACACACTCCCTTTGCCAAGCTCGCTTTCAATGCTTAACGCGCCGTTCATCTTTTTTATTATGTCATAGCTTACTGCAAGCCCTAAACCTGTGCCTTTTTCTTTTGTTGTGTAAAACGGATCGAATATTCTCGTTAAATCTTCTTTTGGAATGCCAACCCCTGTATCCTCAAACCGGATAACGATATCGCTGCCTCTTGTCATGCTTTTTATGGTAAGGGCGCCTCCGTCAGGCATAGCGTCTATGGCGTTTAATATCAGATTAACAAATACCTGTGAAAGCTGGTTGCCGCTGCAGACTGCCTCCGGCAGAGACGGCGAAAGTTCTTTTACGATGGCTACATTTTTTGCCTTCTTGTCGTATTGGATGAGATTAAGAGAGGTTTCTATAATATCGTTTATCCGGCATTCGCTGGCCTCTCCTGCAGGCATTTTTGAAAAGCCTGAAAGCTGTTTCAGGATTTCTGAAATTCTGTTGATATGAAAATAAATCGTATCCAGGCTTTCTTTTTTGAATTTGTCATCCTCCATCTCCCTGAGTATCTGAATAAATGAAAAGATAGATGTGAGGGGATTGCCTATTTCATGCGCAATGCCTGCTGCAAGCCTGCCGATGGACGCAAGTTTTTCAGAGTTTATTATCTGCTCTTCCATCTTTTTCATCTCTGTCACATCCTGTATAAGCCTTATATGCCCGTGCAATTCATTATTGTCGCCTTTTACAGGCGCATTCGTAACCTGATAGTATCTGTCTTTCTGACCGAAGAGGTTAGACATTATTGTTGCGCTGATATTATCTTGTTTGTCTTTGCCGAATACGACCGAGCAGTTTGGACATATATCATCGCAGGATTTCCCGTCAACATCAAACCCTGTCATTTCCTTTATCTTTTCATTGGACCATTTTATTATTCCTTCTCTGTCAATAAGCATTATACCGCCGCCGATTGCATTGACAACAGTATTGAGTTTTTCCTTTTCGCCTGCAAGCTCAGCAGTCCTTTTGGTTACCCTTTCTTCAAGCTCGGCCGCGTATCTTTCAAGCTCTTCTTTGCGTTTTGAAACCTCTTCTGCCTTTATCCTTCTCTTATTGAATACAATCAATAATGCAGAGACAAAGCTTGTTGTTATAAAAATGGAGATTATGAGATAGGAATAAAGTTTCATGCTCTGTCTCGTAGCCTGCGTCACTTCGGAATACGGGGAAGAAATAGCTATTATCCATGAGATGTTCCCGATATCCACAGAGGAAAAAGCGAGTATCTTGTCTTCCCCTGTCGCAGCGATATGCCTGCCGTAAACGCTTGCCTTTCCTTCTATAATCTTTTTTTCAAGGTCAAAACTTATATGGCATTTAAAACATTCCGAAGATGCTTTATAGACATTCCCGCCGACCATTTCGGGCTGTGCAGGATGATAAATGAGAGTCCCGTTTTTATTCATCATCCAGGCATATCCCCTGGCGCCCAGTTTTATTCTGCTTACAAAGTAATCTGCTATGTCATTTATTCTCATTGACTCAAAAACCACGCATCTTAAAACATCCTGATAATAAACCGGCGCCAGCACATAAACAGCGTTTTTCGTCTCTAACGCAGTTGCGCTGCCAGAAGCTGTTTTTTTCGCAAGGCTGATAATTTCGGATGCAGCCGTTCTGATCTGCTCTTTATCCCCTTTATAAAAGATTACGCTGCCCCTCGGATCAAGAATGCCAAATGTTGTCTCGACCGTTTCTTGCCTAATATTTGCATCCCTTATCAGCCAGTTAAAATCACTTCTGCCTCCCATCTCAGCCTTAGAGAGCAGGCCTGCAAAATGAAGAACGTTTTTTTCGAGGAAATAGATATGCGCCTTTATACTTTCAGCGATGGACCCTGAAAGCAGGAGCTGCTGCTTGTTGAACTGCTCCGCCATATCCATCTGGAGAGACTGCTGAAAAAATACATTCAGGGTAATAAGAGCGGAAATTACGACTATCAGAGTTCCGATTATTAATAAATAACTCTTCATTGCCTATATGATAACAAAAATAGGATATGATATGCAGGTGAAAATTTGATAGTGAAAGATGGGGTGTCCTGGACCGCCCCTTAAACAACTACGATAAAACATATGGATTTTTTGTTATAATTATTATAATATCATTCAGCATGAAAAAGCAGGCATATTGAAATACAGAGAAGGATGCCGCTCTACGAGTCATAGACTAAAATTCAGAGAGATTAAATATGAAACACCGGCAAACCAAAAGAACCTATAAATGGGGACAGCGACCATTTTTCCCCTTCTGTCTTCTTCAAATGAAAAAATGGTCGCTGTCCCCATTTATACTTGCTGCAACAGTCCTGCTTTCATTGTTGTATAGTCCTTTCCATGTTTTCGCTAAGGAAATTGACTGTCTTATGTGCCATGAGCCTCTTTCAAAGGGAAAGGTGGTCCACCCCGCAATCCAGATGGGATGCCCTACATGCCATACTGCTATTGATGCAAGCAAGATGCCTCATAAAAAGACAAACAAAATAGCAAAAGGCCTTTCATCCGAACAACCCGACCTGTGCTTCAATTGCCATGACAAAACAAAGTTTGAAAAAAAGACGGTCCATCCTGCAATCGGGATGGGATGCACAGGCTGTCATAACCCGCACTCATCCGCTAATCAGAAGCTCCTGAGGTCTGAACCGCCGGAGCTGTGCTTCAAATGCCATGATAAGGCGGAATTCAGTAAAAAGAATGTCCACATGCCTGTAGCGGGAGGCATGTGTTTGAGCTGCCACAAACCCCATGTCTCTGAACATATTGCACTGTTGAATAAAGAGCCGGTTAATGTATGCCTTGAATGTCATGAAAACATTAAGAAAAAACCTCACGTCATATCAGCGCATCCGACAGGCGTTCTGGCTGAATATATTGCTGACCCTGCAAGGCCAGGCAGGAAATTTTATTGCGGAAGCTGTCATAACCCGCACAGTTCTGAATCACCGAGGCTTTTCCGTTACAAAGCAGATTCATCTTTTCAGCTTTGCGCCAAATGCCACATAAGATATAGATGAAGATATAAAAAGTGGTTCACAGCTTACAGTTCACCGTTCACGGCAGATAAGCAATTAGACTGTGAACCGTGAACGATGGAGAGTGAATTATAAAGGGTGAACGAGTAAAATGAGGATACTGAATAGCATTAGGTTTAAATTATTATTTCTGTCCCTCCTTGTTGTCTTTGTTATTACTTCCGTTATTGTCTGGTCGGATATAGAAGACACCAGGGGGAGACTTATTGCAGCCCAAAAAGAGAAGGCAGGTCTTTTGTCCGATACCATTAAACAGGGCATGATGCTTCTTATGCTCGAAAACAGGTGGAAAGAACTACAGGCGCTCATAGAGGATCTGGCAAAAAGTAATCCGGAACTGAAAGAGGTGAGGATTTTCCATCCCCTGGATGGACGTATTCTTGTCTCAAATGAAATTGAAGATGTGGGAAAGAAGATATATAAAAAAGACTGGGATAGATTCCTGAAAAATGAAGAGTCGCCTTTTGTCATAGAAAAAGACGGCAATATTTTCGCCACCCGTGTTTCATCCGTAAAGAACATGCCTCCCTGCTACAAGTGTCATCCTCCAGAACAGAAGATATTAGGAGTTCTGGATGTGGAGATTTCACTTGCTGTGGCCCAGCAATCCATAAAAGAGTCAACGCACAAGCATATAGCAGGTCTTGTCATTGGTTTTGTGTTGATAAGTTTAATTTTCCTGGTTGGAGGAGAAAGGCTTATAAACAAGCCTCTAAGGAGGTTAACAGAAGCAATGAGAAAGGTAGAAGCAGGGGATTTATCAGTGAGGTCCAAAGAAGGCGGTAAAGATGAGTTCGGTTATCTTGCAAGTATTTTCAATAAAATGGTTGAATCTCTTGAATCGGCAAAAAAGGATTTAGAAGTATTCCATACGCAGCAGATGGAAAGGGCTGCAAAACTGGCCTCCCTCGGCGAGATTATTTCAGGGATTGCCCATGAGATAAAGAACCCGCTGACAGGCATAAGCTGCGCTGTTCAGGTATTTAATTCAGAGTTAACAGATAACGACAGCAGAAAGCCGGTTATTACCGAGGGTTTAAATCAGGTAAAAAGGCTTGACAGGATAGTGAAGGACCTTTTGAGTTATGCAAAACCCAAAACCCCCGTGTTTGTGCCTACGAGGATACAGGAGGTTTTAGAAAAGACCCTTTTCTTTGTGTATCCCAAAGCAAAGCACCAGCATATTGCTATAGAAAATCAAGTCGGCCAGGAGCTCCCCGAGATATTGATGGACCCGGACCAGCTGCATCAGATATTTTTGAATATCATAATAAATGCCATACAGTCCATGCCGGACGGCGGGGTTCTGACAATCTCTGCACGAAGGACGAGGGATGAGGGACGAAGGACGAGGGATGAAGGACGAAGGACGAAGGACGAAAAAGCGTCTATCGTCTTAGCGAGCGAAGCGAGCGGTCGTCCCTCGTCCCTCGTCCCTCGTCTTAGTGAGCAAAGCGAACGGCCGTCTATCGTCTCTCCTGATTTCGTAGGAATCAGCGTAGAGGATACGGGCAAGGGCATATCATCCGAGGATTTACCGTATATATTTGAGCCCTTTTTCACCAGGAAAACGCAAGGCACAGGTCTTGGATTATCCATAAGCCGGAAGATTGTTCAGGAGCACGGCGGCGACATTACTGTTGAAAGCGAAGTTGGCAAGGGAAGCGCATTTACGGTATACTTACCGATGGTTCAACGAGGGAAGAGGGACGAAGGACGAGGGATGAGGGACGAGGGACGAGGGAAGATAGACGAGGGAAGATAGACGATGGATGAGGGACGAAGGACGACAAGGATAAACAGTGTAAGAGACTTAGAGGTTTATAGAATCGCATTTGATACAGCAATGGAAATATTTGAGATTTCAAGGAACTTTCCAAAAGAAGAAAGGTATTCATTAACTGATCAAATACGCAGATCTTCAAGGTCAGTATGCGCTAATCTCGCTGAAGGATGGCGGAAAAGAAGATATAAAGCCGTTTTTATCAATAAATTGTCAGATGCAGCGCAGGAAGCAGCGGAAACACAGACATGGTTAGAGTTTGCATTACAGTGCAAGTATATTGGTGAAGAAATATTCAAGCAATTAGATGGAAAATATGAACATCTATTTGCAATGCTTAACACAATGGAGAAAAAAGTTGATGCTTTCTGTAAATAACGACTACCGACAGACGAGGGAAGATGGAGGAAGGAAGATGGACGAAGGACGAAAAAGCGTCCATCGTCTTAGTGAGCGAAGCGAACGGTCGTCCATCGTCCCTCGTCTTAGTGAGCGAAGCGAACGGTCGTCCATCGTCCCTCGTCTTAGTGAGCAAAGCGAACGGTCGTCTATCGTCCTTCATGGAATGAACGGTCGTCCATCGTCCTTCATGGAATGATTAAACAGTGAACTTTTTGGAGGTTCCTTGGTTCAGCCTAAGATTCTTGTTGTTGATGATGAGAAATTTATAACATTGTCTCTTAAGCAGCACCTCGAAAAAGAGGGCTATGAAGTCTTTACTGCCGAATCAGGCGAAGACGGACTTGGGGTATTCAAGACAGAGCTGCCGGATATTATTCTCCTGGATATACATCTGCCGGGCCTGAGCGGCATTAAAATCCTGGAGATCATACGTAAGATTAACAAAGAAGTTATTGTGGTTATCATGACCGCCTATGGAGACATAGAGACCGCAGTTTCTGCGATAAAATTAGGGGCCTACGATTTTGTGGAGAAACCCTTTGATTTAAACAGAATCTCCGTCCTCATTAAAAAGGCGCTGGAGACTATAGCTCTGAAAAGGCAAGTCACGTATCTCAGAGAAGAGCAGTATGATAAGTACAGCTTTAATAACATAATAGGCCAATCCCAAACTATGAAGGAGGTCCTCGCCCTGGCAAAGAAGGTTGCGGAGAGCGACGCCAATATCATACTCATTCAGGGAGAGAGCGGCACCGGGAAAAATCTTATAGCGAGGGCTATCCATTACCACAGTTCCAGGGCCTCGGAGCCATTTGTTGAGGTTACGTCCACCGCGATTCCTGAAACACTCATTGAAAGCGAATTGTTCGGCTACGAAAAGGGCGCATTTACAGATGCAAAGACTACAAAAAAAGGGCTTTTTGAACTCGCCGGCGGAGGCACTATTTATCTTGATGAAATCGGCGATATCAAGCCTGCTACGCAGGCCAAGCTGCTAAGGGTTATTGAGGATAAGACCTTTAAAAGAGTAGGCGGGCTTAAAGACATAACCGTAAATGTCAGGCTCATAGCCGCTACGAACAAGAACCTGGAGAAGGCGGTCAAGGACGGCAGCTTCAGGGCCGACATCTATTACAGGCTTAAAGTCATTCCTATATTTATTCCTCCTTTAAGGGAGAGGAAAGAGGACATAATCCCCCTGGCAATGCACTATATGAAACTGTTTGACAAGGAGTTCAAAAAAAGTGTGTCTGGCATATCTCCGGAGGCGCAAAAGCTCCTAATAGATTATCCGTGGCACGGCAATACAAGAGAGCTGAAAAATGTCTTAGAGCGAATCTGTATTTTAGAAGATACGGATATAATATATCCTAAGCATATATCTTCAGAGATAGCCGGCTATGCCGGTTCAGCTCAGACAGAGCTCGTAGCTGCTGCTGAAGAAGAAAAGGCCAGGCTTAACATTCCTCCTGAGGGGCTAAATCTTAAGAATCTGGAAAAGGATTTGGTTATTAAGGCCTTGCAGATGGT
>CAZHHV010000057.1:0-575 GCA_964532335.1 uncultured Nitrospiraceae bacterium | reverse complement strand
ACAAAGGCTGCAAGACTGTTGGGCCTATCCAGGGACGCCCTCAGATATAAGATGCAGAAGTTCGGACTGCTATGATTCAATTGATTCAATCTCTGCACGAAGGACAAGGGATAAGGGACGAAGGACGAGGGATGAAGGGACAGGCAACTTTTTTCCCAAAAAAAAGTAGCCTGTCCCTCTCCTGTGTCCGTTATTTTCCTCACAAACTGTGTGATATTACGCAGTTAAGTTCACAGGAGTGTGCGACAAATTTATTGGTAATCGTGTTTCAGCTTACTTTGAGCAGGACCATTCAATGTCCCAATGTCCCCCCTCTTAGGGTAAGAGGGGGCAAGGGGGAGTTATTTCATTGAAATTAAAGGAAAATTATAAAGTAACCCCCTCAATCCCCCTTAACCCAAGGGGGAAGTTTCCAAGCCTTTATGTTCGTAAAGGTGAATTTGCCAATAATTTTGTCGTACACCCAATCTGGCATAAGGCTTGCTTATTCTGTTATCAAGATGTTAGAGTTTAATGAAAGAAGTGTCAGTGATTAGTGTCTGTGTCAGTAACTGACACTGATAAAAATGAAAGGA
>CAZHHV010000056.1:0-11819 GCA_964532335.1 uncultured Nitrospiraceae bacterium | reverse complement strand
AGGGTGAGTTTTGCGGATGTAGCGGAATGAGCCTTAGAACGACAGAAAAATATCTGCAGAAAGTCAAAGCCGACCCTGTCTGTAGCAGCTTAGAAAACTGTCGCCATCTGCCATGGATTTGATTTATACTTTATAAAAGACACTAACAGAATGGAGATAAACCATGTGTGATGTAAATGTGTATGTATTAAAAGATGGCAGGGAAGAACTCTATTTTGAGAATGTTGACACAATAAAACCCGAGCAGGGGAAGATATACCTTAAAAACCTGTTCGGCGAGCAAAAGGTGCTTGAAGGAAATATAAAAGAGATAGCGCTCTTAAAACACAGGATAGTTCTGGAGAAAAAATAAGACATCTCCGAAACATAACCTGCTTACAGCGCTCAGCCTGATTAAACTGCCTCTACAGCTTTTACTTCAGGGATGCTCTTTTTCAGTTCCGCTTCAATTCCGCCCTTAAGTGTCATTGTTGACATAGGGCAGCTGCCGCATGCGCCTGTGAGATTGACCTTTACGATATTGTCCTCTGTTACATCCACTAACTGCACATCTCCGCCGTCACGCTGAAGGAAAGGCCTCACCCTGTCAATCACTTCCTGTATCTTTGTCTTGTCAAGCATTTAAAACCTCCTCTGAATATTTATTGCCTCATGTCTAATTGTAAACCATTCTCACATCTGGAAGTAATGATATAAATCATATATATGCGGCAGATCTAAAACTTCAGTATAAGAACTTGAGCAGCGCCTGTGTCTTTTTCAACTATCTGCATCCTGACCTGCTTTACTGACTTTGCTTCGCCCTGGAAAAAGATTATTCCGTTTGCACCTATTATATCACCAAAACTATCCCCTGAGAGTTTCATTTAGCTCTACTTTCTCAATCACTCCCCCGCCGACAACAGTATCATTGTCATAAAAAACTGCTGACTGGCCTGGCGCAGTAGCCCATTGCGGTTCATCAAAGATAACCTTAACTGTATCCGCATTCTCGCTTAGATATATTGTCGCGGGTGCTTCTTTCATCATGGAACGGATTTTGACGGTGAATTGGTGAATCGGTGAATCGGTGAATCGGTGAATCGGGATGAGCCAGTTTAATTCGCTGACTTCAAGCTCCTTTATCCTTGCGTGTTCCTGAGAGCCGACATAGACCATGTTTTTAGCGACATCAATATTCACGACATACAAAGGATGAGGAGAAGATATCCCGAGCCCCTTCCTCTGTCCGATTGTGTAATGATATATCCCTTTATGCTCTCCAAGTATCTTCCCGCTTATGTCCATAATATGCCCTGAGGCATCGTCGGCAGGATGGAGCTTATCAATTAGTTTGAAATAATTTTTGCCTTCAATAAAACATATCTCCTGACTCTCGGGCCTTTGCGCCGCAGGCAGTTTGAGTTCATTTGCAAGCTTTCTCACATCTTCCTTTTTATAATTTCCGAGAGGGAATAAAATCCTCTTAAGCTCCTCCTGCCTTAAGACATAAAGGAAATAAGACTGGTCTTTCTTTGGATCAATGCCTTTTTTGAGAGTGAATTGGTGAATCGGCGAATCGGTGAATCGGAGAAGGGATGAATCGGCACTATCAACTTTTGCATAATGCCCTGTGGCGATGAATTCTACGCCTTTTTTATCAGCCTCTTTTATGAGATATGGAAATTTAATGTATTTGTTGCAGAGTATGCATGGATTCGGGGTCATGCCCTTTGTGTATGCGTCAATAAAGGGCTCTATGACCTTTTCAAGAAAGTCATCCCTGACATCAACTGCGCTGTGGGGAATTCCGAGATGAGCTGCTGTCTTTGCAGCTTCTTCTATTGCCTGAAGCGAACAACAGGCCGTAAAGTTTTTACTCTGCCTCGTTTCCCAGAGGATAAAACTCAAGCCTTCAACATCGTATCCCTGCTCTTTAAGAAGATATGCTGCTGTTGAGGAATCCACCCCTCCGCTCATCCCGATAATTACCTTTGGCATGTTTTATTTTAACCTAAATCCACACTTCCCTTGACCACCTTTCTTATGAAAGGGTATGATTGAGGGGGAAATTGAGAGGGATAAAAATATAGGTTGTGGTGACTACTTTTCTATCAGAGTTATAAGCGGATTAACTGCTTGCGGCAGACATTAAATTGTTAGGGAGGTAACAACAATGAAGGGAGTCTGGAAGAAAATGGATTTCTGGTTTGAAGATAAGCCAATACTCCAACTCGTAATAATATCAATATCTTTGTTTTCCGCTCTATTCCTTGTTTCTGTTTTTTTTAAAGATAATAGCGAAAAGTTTCAACTCTGGACGTTAATTATTTCAAGCTATTCATTTATCCTGTTTCTTGCCTTAAACTTAAATTTTGCACCATATAGCAAAAAGCATATTGCTTTACTTGAGAAACAAATAGAATTGCTGAGAGAGCAGAACGCGCTGATGAAAAACATAAACATTGTGAATGAACCGCATGAGAATCAAACAGAAAATAAGAAATAAACAACATAAAAATGGGAGGAGAGCCTTATGAGAAAAGAAAATTTAACTCACGGTTTTATCTCTTTTGTAATTATAATGCCATTGCTACTGTTTTCATGCACTGCTGAAGGAAAAGAATTAAACAGAAAGGATGTAGAGAAGATTTTAACGAATCACTTACAAAAGCAACTTTCATGGCGCAACAACTATATGTGTAAATTAAGCGATTCTTGGACGAAGAAATCAGAATTTATTCAACTGAAGAATGTATATTTTTGTACCTTTAAGCCTACCGTAACGGGAATAAGAAAAATCTCCGAAAACACTGCAATAGTAGAATATAGAATGGAGAGCATATATGATAAAAAATCTCTCAAGAAGATTCTAGATGGATCGGAAAAACTCCAGACCCGTTATGCAATGCTCAAACCAATCAATAAGAGACAGATAACGGAGGAAGAAAAAAGAATAAATGAGGATCATTTTGCAATGAGCGAGAGCAAGTTATCCATACCTATAATTGATTTATCAAGCCGCTTGATTTATGTATGGGAGTTCAAGGATCCCATAGAAGGCGACGTTTTCTTCTCAGATGTCGCTGATGATGACATAGGAAATATTAAGAAGACAACGCTATGGCAGGGAATAGAGTATATAAAAAAGGTATGTAAAGATTACATGGCAAATAATATAGGCAACAAGAGAGAATCGGGCTACACGGCTTCTTTTGCACTTTATGATGACGGGTGGCGTATTATTGATGATGGGATGCGTCCTTAATGGAAAATGAAAAAAAGGAGCAAGCAAAATAGCAGACACCAGCACATCATCCAGTTGACACAAGCAGTTGAACAACAGCCCTGTGATATAATATATTTAAGACTGCAAGGGGGGTGAGAAAAATGACAAGGTTAGTTGTGGAAACAGATAATGACTGGACAAAAAAGAAAATAAGGGGAGCTATACTCACAGAGATAGAGCTTCTCAGAAAATCAATCCAGAAAACTCTTGGTAAAGTGAAAGACTTTGAAGCTAAATACGGCAAACTCAACAGGAGTTCTCTTTATGGAAAAGTGAGTGATATGGAATTGCTCGAATGGGAGGGAGAGCTTGAAACCCTTGAAAGATTGAATAAAAAATTAAGATCTCTTGAGGAAATAACTTTTGAGTATAAGTGATTATATCGCCCAATTAGAATCCATTATTAATTCCTCTGAAATAGTATCTTCTTACAATCTAAATATTGACCGAAAAACATCTGATATCGCCTTTATCTCCGGAACAATTGACTTCAGGGATGGAACAATTCTTGATTTCAAGGAGTTTATTGAAGGCGCCGACGAGAATATAGAGAAATATAAGTATGCTTATAATTATCGAAAAAGTTCTGATTGTATTTTCAGATATGATAACGCACCTGATCCATCTGCAAAAGACATAAAAACATTTCCTCACCACAGACATCTCAGTGATGGAACCATTGTTGAATCAAAACAGGTTGAACTGTCCGACGTCATCAGAGAAATAGAAGGGCTTTATATTACAAATGAAGATAAATGAAAGCGCAAGCAAAAAAAATGGCTCATCATCCAGAGGAGTGTGAGGGACATTTCATATATTTCATAGAGATCCCTCTCATTTGCCTTTCTCTTTCTCCATAACCGCTTCCAGCACCTTATAAAGCCCCTCTATTAACTCCGCCATTTTTTTATAATCAAGTTTTTCCGCTGTGTCGCTGTGGGCATGGTAGTGAGGATTTCTGTAGAATGCCGTGTCTGTAATCATAAACGCATTATAGCCGAATTTCCAGAATGACATGTGGTCAGAAAAATCAATTCCCGGGACAAGAGATACGGTGTTAATGGATTCAACAGGCAGGGACGATGATTTTTGGAATGCCTTTTTGATTTTCTGTGTGAACTTCCTTGAGCCGATGTCTCCGACAAATGAAAGAAAGTTTCCTTTCTTAGGATAAAACCATCTAAAAAATGGAAGGGGATAATACTGGCATCCGTCTTTATCGCAAAAATACCCTATCATCTCAAGAGCTATCATTCCTTCAATTTTTGTGCCTTCTCTCTTAAGGCTTTCAGCATAAACATAACTTCCCATATTCTTTGTCCTGAAAAAAGGAGGCTCTTCCAATGCGAAAGCAACAAGGCGGATTGTGTATGGCAGCGGCTTTTCAGAAACAAGACGCGCAAGCTCAAGTATTCCCGCAACCCCGCTTGCATTGTCATCTGCTCCTGGCGTGCCGATTACGGTATCGTAATGCGCTCCAATGACAATGATTTTATCTTTATCGGACGTTCCTTTGACCTCTGTCTCTATGTTGTAGTAGGTCTTGTTTTCAGCCTTGAACGACTGCCTCTTTACATTGCACTTGTAGGAGCGGAATGTCGCTTCTATGTAATCAGCAGCCCTGTTGAGTTTTTCCGTGTCCAGATAATTTCTGTCGCCTATTTTTCCCGAGAGGAATATTACGTGGAATTTAAGGTTAGCCTCTATTTTCTCTATATCGTTCATTCCGGCACAGATTATAAAACAGGAGACCCAAAAACATGCTTTTAACAATCGCATTCTTGATAAAACAGTTATCTGTAACCCCACCCAGCCTCCCCTTAAATTAAGGGGAGGTGTGGAGGGGTTATCCTACTTTAATCTTCCAGCCTGTTCCCTCTTTCTTATCCTCCAGTATTATCCCTTTCTCATCAAGCTCTCTTCTTATCGCATCTGCTGCTGCCCAGTCCTTTTTCTGCCTTGCCTTTTCCCTTGATGTTATCCTGTTCACAATATCTTTTTCTGTCAGAGGAATCTTCTTGGTTTTCATCAATACCGCTTGCCATTCATCAGGAGTCTTTTTGAATATGTTCAGGACACCTCCTGCCTCTTTCAAAAGTCCCATTGTCTTTGATACAAGCTCTTTTGCCTTTTGTCCCGACGGCTTGCTGTCAAGGAATCTGTTTGCCTCTCTTATGAGTTCAAAGATATTTCCTACTGCAAGGGCAGTGTTAAAATCGTCATCCATCGCAGTCAGGAATTTTCCCTTGAAGGAATTGGCTATATCTTCAAATGTTTTTTCCAGAGGAGAAGCCTTGCCTCCTGAGTCTTCTCTTGCGATAAAATCAGCGATCCTTGTCAGCGTCGTATAATACCTGTCAATTGAAACCTCTGCCTCTTTAAGCAGTTCGTCAGAGAATTCTATCGGGCTTCTGTAATGGGTTGAGAGCAGGAAGAACCTTATAGCCTCGGCATCATATTTATCAAGAACTTCCTTTATCGTAAAAAAGTTGCCGAGGGACTTTGACATCTTTTCCTTGTCAATCGTGATGAACCCGTTATGTATCCAGTATTTCACGAACGGCTTTCCGGTATAAGCCTCTGACTGCGCCATCTCATTTTCATGATGAGGGAATATCAGGTCCGCGCCTCCGCCGTGAATATCAAAACTCTCGGCAAGATGTTTCAGCGACATTGCAGTGCATTCAATGTGCCATCCGGGCCTTCCTTTTCCCCAAGGGCTTTCCCAGAAGGGCTCGCCTTCCTTTGACGCCTTCCAGAGCGCAAAATCCATCGGGTCTTTCTTCCTCTCGTCAATTTCAACCCTTGCTCCTGCTATCATGTCTTCCTTATCCCTCTTTGAGAGTTTTCCGTATTCAGAGAATTTATCCACCTCAAAATACACGCTCCCGTCCCTCTCGTAGGCATATCCTTTTTCAATAAGCCCCCTAACAATCTCTATCATCTCTTTTATATGTCCTGTTGCCTTTGGCTCCATGTCAGCGCGCGCAACACCGAGGCTGTCCATGTCGCTGTAGAATTCTTCAGTGTATTTCCTTGCAACCTCATCCCATGGAATGCCTTCTTTTTTTGCCCTGTTGATAATCTTGTCGTCAATGTCCGTGAAATTCCTGATGAACCTGACGTTAAAGCCTTTGTATCTCAGGTATCTCTGAATAACGTCAAAGACTATGGCGCTCCTTGCATGCCCTATATGGCAGTTGTCATAAACAGTCACGCCGCAAACATACATATCCACCCTGCCTTCATTTAAGGGGACAAAGTCCTCTTTTTCAGCAGTCAGCGTGTTATAAATCCGCATCTTCCCTCCTTGCCTTGGTTCCGCAGCAACTTTTTCTCCCTTCTCCAGCGTCCCTATCCTATGAGAAAGCCCTTCAATATGGGATTCAAGTTCTTTTAATTTTTCAGAGACAGGGTCAGGGAAATAATCATAGAATTCCACAAGGCCTTCTTCCGTGGTCATCCTCACAACCTTTTTCTTTGTTATCCTGCCCGGCACTCCAACACAGATTGAATTGTCAGGGATGGATTTTAGTATCACTGAATTTGCTCCTATAACAACATTGTTTCCTATCTCTATCGCGCCGAGTATCTTTGCGCCAGCTCCGACCGTGACATTATTGCCGAGAGTCGGATGCCTTTTGCCTTTTTCTTTTCCTGTGCCGCCTAATGTCACACCCTGATAAAGAAGAACGTTTTCCCCGATTTCTGTTGTCTCCCCAATCACAACACCCATGCCGTGGTCCATGAAAAAGCCGGGGCCTATCTTTGCTGCAGGGTGTATCTCAATGCCTGTGAAAAGTCTTACTATGTGTGAGAGGAATCGCGGGATTACAGGGATGCGGAGGGTCCAGAGGATATGGTTTATCCTGTGAAGGAGTATTGCGTGGAAACCCGGATAGGCGAACATCACCTCAAGGCTGTTTTTTGCTGCAGGGTCTTTCTCAAAGACAGCCTTAAAATCTTGCCTTATATCTCCCCACAAGCCCATGGTTAAGTATTATACAATAAAAACATTATTTGCTTTAAAGATGATTCATAGAGATCAATCTGCAATAAAACAAAATAGTCTTCATTCGTATTTTCCCATATCCTTCTCTGAAAGTCCGAAGTAGTGGCCGACTTCGTGGATGAGTGTCTTCCAAATCTGTTCAACAAGCTCCTCTTCCGTTGAGCATATGTCTTCGATATTCCTCTGATAAAGGATTATCCTGTCAGGCAGGGGATATGGAATGGTAAAAAACCCTTCCTTGTCCGTATGGGGAACTCCGCTGTAGAGCCCGAGCAGGCGATTTCTCTTTAAGTTTAATCTTTCTGCATCTTCCCTGCATGGATAATCCTCTACGGAGATAGTAATATTCATGAAATATTTTCTGTAATCTTCAGGCAATCTTTCAAGAGCCCTTTCTGCAAGCTCTCTGAATCGCTCTCTGTTTACCCTGAAAGCCATACCTTATTTTACAAAAAATACTGTAGAAGTTGGTTGACGAAATAGGCATCTTCTCCGCATCTCTTATCAACCTTTAATGTCCTGCATGTATAAAAAACAATTTCTGGTATCATATCCCCATGAGTGAAATAAAAATAGAACCCTCTGAACTAAGACAGATGATTGCTGATTATATGGGGAACGGGTTTCTTGAAAACATTATTGACATGTTCAAACATGACAAATCCCTCTATGCATTTATCGGAGAGCTGATGGCTGACGAGAGGGTGAGGGTAAGGCTCGGCATGTCTGCATTGGTGGAAACACTTAAGAAAGAGGACCCTGAGAATATTTATTCTGCCCTGCCGAATATCCTTCCGCTCCTGAGACACAACAAGCCTGTCATAAGAGGAGACGCCGCTTATCTTCTCGGCATTATAGGACACGAAGGATCTGTCCCTTTGCTTGAACAAATAGCAAACAATGACACAAACAAAGAAGTAAGGCTCATTGCAAAAGAAGCAGTTGAGGATATTAAAAACAGATAAGCATTAACTATGCGCTTTCAATTTAACATTCATCACGAATACAGACGGTGAACCTACATTTCACTTAAGATTGCTTTGCTATAGAATCGCCATTTTTCTGTCTCATTACAGAAAAACGGAAATAGTATTCCGGCAGGAATGCTTGCAACTATCCCTGTGAATGCTGAAACAGAGGCAATAAATCCAACGCCCGATGGGTCTGCGCCCAAGTGAGAAGCAAAGAGTGGAAGCACAGGGCTTTTGGATATTGTTGAACTTAATATGGCAAAAAGCCCTGTTGTGCAGAGAAGTATGAATGGACTGGGTTTCACCTGAAAAATTTTTCTCCTGTCATGTGGTTGTCATTCCGCACTTGATGCGGAATCCAGGGTTCCCCGTGAAAACAGGGATCCAGTTCCCTTGCCTAAAGGATACCAGAAAAAATATCACCGGAAAACATTAAAAGACAATCGTCCTGATATGCGCTATAATTTTTATAGCCCATGGAAAAAAGCCGCTCCATACTTCCGCTAATCTTCTTCGTCTCACTTTCAAGCCTTTCGTATGAGATAACCCTGATGAGGATCTTTTCGATATCCCTCTGGTACCATTTTGCGTTTATGGTGATCAGCATCGCCATGCTCGGCATCGCAGCCAGCGGGACACTGCTTTCCGTTTATCCGAAGCTGAAAGATCCAAGTCATATACAGTCTTATATCCTGCTATTCTGCATTAGCGTACCTTCAAGTTACCTACTGATGAACATCGTCCCCTTCGACCCTGCAAGGCTCTCCTGGGACAGGAGCCAGGTACTTTACCTCAGCCTCTATTACCTCATCCTCTCATTCCCGTTTTTTTCCTTTGGCCTGGTCATATCCTCCGCGCTTTCGACCATGACCAGGGCGACAGGACATATATACGGTGCAGACCTGACCGGTGCGGGCACCGGTTCTCTGCTGACGCTCTGGTTATTATCTACAGGCGGGCCTGAGCAGATCGTCTTTATGATATCAGCGCTCTCCGCTATGGTATTATGCATATACAGCAGGAAGAAAATCAGACTTGCTTCCTGCTTCATCCTGAGCATGAATCTCCTCATCCTATACGTTTATCCTCAGTTTATCGGTCCACGGATATCCCCTTATAAACCGCTCGAAACAGCCTTGCGTTTTCCTGATGCAGTGCATCTGAAGACATACTACAGCCCCTTTTCCCGAGTCGATATATTCAAGAGCCCTGCTGTCAGATCCGCCCCTGGCCTCAGCTTCAAATATCTCAAAGAGCTTCCTGAGCAGACAGGCATCTCGATAGATGCCGGTGATATCTATGCTATTACAGACGACAGGGACAAGAAGGGTCTCGATTTTCTCAAGTATCTTCCTTCAGCGCTGCCCTATGAACTCTCCCTGAAAAAAGAGGTGCTGATATTTGAGCCCAAGGGAGGTCTTTCAGTCCTCCAGGCGGAATATTACAGGGCCGGTAATATTTATAAAGTTGATTCTAATCCCCTTGTCATCAGATCCGTCAGGGAATATCAGAGAGGCTTTTCTTCAGATATCTACGATGGAAATACATGGATAGGATTGGGGAGAAGCCGCCTTGCTTCAACAGCTCAAAGGTTCGACCTGATAGATCTTTCTCTTACGGGGTCTGTACCGGCTGGTTCATTCGGTTTCTCAGAGGACTACCGTTTTACTGTTGAGGCCTTCGAAAAATATCTGAATCATTTGAGTCCGGAGGGCATGCTTTCAGCAAACCTCTTCATCATCCCGCCGCCGAGGACAGAACTGCGGCTACTTGGCACAATCGCTAAGGCTTCGGAAGATATAGGCATCAAAGACTTCAGCAATCATATAGCTGCGATCAGGAGCTGGGGTACTCTGACGATTATCTTCAAAAAATCTCCTTTATCTAAAAGCGACATCAAAGGGATAAAGGCCTTTGCACATGACAGGAGATTCGATACGGTCTATTACCCTGGTATTACGGAAAAAGAGACGAATCTATATATAAAAATGCCGTCGAATGAACTCTTTCATGCCTCCATTAAACTGATATCTCCTGAAACGAGAGAGGAGTTCATCCGTGATTACCTCTTCGACATCACGCCGGTCCATGACGAAACCCCTTTCTTCCATTACTACCTGAAGCTCGAAAACATCGGTGAGATTTACCGGCTGATGGGTGAGAAATGGCAGTATTTTATGGAAGAGGGATATCTTCTGCCGGTCATATTCATACAGGTAGTGTTTTTGAGCATCCTGCTGGTGCTTCTTCCGCTGATACAGTTCAGGATGAAAGAGCATCTCAGCCCCGACCTCAGCCTCGACCTCAACCTTTTTTTAACTTTGGCGTACTTCGCGTTTCTCGGAACAGGCTTTATGTTCATAGTGATATCCTTTATCCAGAAGATGATTCTCCCTCTCGAAAACCCGTCCTATGCCGCTGCTGTCGTGCTATCCTCGGTCCTCATAAGTTCAGGAATCGGCAGTCTGTTGAGCCAGCACCTGAAGATATTCCAAAAACCTGCGATAATCCTTTTCCTCTCGCTATCGGTCCTTGCGTACAGCCTCTTCCTCCCTATTGTGATAAACGAAATATCCCCCTATTCGCTGAAAACAAAGCTCCTTTCCTTCTTCTTCATCCTCATGCCCGTAGGCATTCTTATGGGGACACCCTTTCCGCTCGGTCTTTCATTCCTCGGCAGGACCAGACCAAAGTTGATCCCCTGGGCACTGGCAGTAAACGGCTGTTTCTCTGTCCTTGCACCGATCCTTGCAGTAATGTTCGCTATATCTGCTGGATTTAAGACTGTTATGCTTACCGGAATGGCGGTATACATCCTGGCGTTTTGTTCCCTGCTCTGGATGAAATATAAAGCGGGTTAGACCGCTATCAGCGACCTTTTATCAGTTTTTTCTTTTCATCGCTTCACCTGTCATCGGCACAAAGGCAACGCCTCCCATCTGCTCGACCTCCAGTTCGCCCTTCTTTTTTACGGCAAGGGTGAGCATCTGAAAATAGACAGTGCTGCCGAGGGGGATGATAAGCCTTCAGCCTTCCTTCAGCTGTTTGATCAGCGGTGGAGGCATGTGATTGGCAGATGCGGTCACGATAATCGCGTCGAAGGGCGCATGCTCCTCCCATCCGTAGTAGCCGTCGGCATGCTTCACCATTATATTTCTGTACCCCAATTTCATTAATAATTTTCCGGATTTTTCGGCGAGCTTTTTTCTGATCTCAATCGTATAAACCTCTGATACAATCTCGCCGAGTACCGCTGCCTGATAACCGGAGCCGGTGCCTATCTCGAGGACCCTGTCTGTGGCTTTAAGCTTCAATGCCTCTGTCATAAGCGCCACGACATATGGTTGTGATATGGTCTGGCCTTCGTCGATCGGCAGCGGATGGTCATCATAGGCGCTGTTTATGAACCTACTGTCCACAAACAGATGCCTTTCGATTCTGGACATCGCATCGAGCACTTTCTTGTCCCTTACCCCTCTTCCACTGATATCAGTTTCAATCATTTTCAGGCGCTTCAATGTGTATTCATCCGTAGCAGGGGTAGTTGTCACAGACAACAGCAAAGTTG
>CAZHHV010000055.1:0-11832 GCA_964532335.1 uncultured Nitrospiraceae bacterium | reverse complement strand
TAATCGTATATTTTACACCTTATACGACTGTCCGAATTTCGGGGACCACCTCTTAGCCAATCTTCGCCTCATTAACCAAATGATTAAAAAGGTTGCGTCTTGAGTCTATGTTTGTAGTTCTCCTTGTTGCCGCATCTAATACAAGCTCAGGCGCTGTTTTATCTCCTATCCTTTTTGCAACTAATTTTACTCTCGCAATGACATCTGTAGATATTGGCTTAGGTGCTGCTTTTTCCAGACGTGATTTATGTCCAAATTGACAATCATATACAAAAGCAAAAAGTGTATAAAACAAAGTCTTCTTTGAAAACGGAATATATTTCAATTCGTTTCCCAGCGAGTTATCAACCGTATCCATAACTGTCCTGAATCTCCGCTCAACTTCTGCACATTCAGGATACGAGGCATCCTTGTCCTTGTATAACTTGTTGATTGATGCCTGAGTTTTTCCCGTTAGCCCTTTTAACATAAACATCGCAAATTCACTAGTAAGCTCAACTTCTTCCATTCGTGCAATATTGTTTTCTGTGAATATTTTCCAGGAGCGCCATCTATTCAGTTGTTCCGATGCGATCTTATATATTGACGTTTTAAATTCACCATAATATGTGGCGTTTCGCAATTCTTGGTCGTTTAACTTTACCCCTGTTGCATTCATTCTCGCAAATATCTCCAACACTTCACGGTCATCCGTGCTTGACGGAAGGACATGAACGCTGAATTCATAATCTAAAATCTGTTGTTGTATTTCAGGGGATAATTCTTTAAATTTCTTGTCATAGAGTTCTTTGTTATGTGATTTTTTAACGGTAAAAATATCCCTTTCTTCATTTAAATCTTTGAGCAATGACGGTGCAATATATGAAATTAAAGTACGGATCCTCTGTTGACCATCCACAACTTCTCTTTTTGGTTCAAAACTTGACAGGTCAGATTTCTGCTCGCGCAGAAAAATTATTGGCATCGGCAATCCACGTACGACGGTATCAATAAGAAATGATTTTGCTCCAGCAACCCAAACTGGTCGCCTCTGAAAACTGGGGCTAAGAACCAGGCTGCCAGCTTTTTGCCAACTTGCAAAATCACTAACCTTATATACCGTCTTCGAAATATCCAACGTTTTCATATTTATTCTCCTTTGTTGCTATGGCATTTCACTAATAACTGCTATTCCATCTCCCTCACCACCATCCCCTCATTTCCTCTATGGTCAATAACTTTGATGGCGATGTGGTTTTCTTTGCTTGGCTTAAAAGGCATGGAACGGCTGCTGGTGAGAATTGAATCTTTGCGCTTCCTGACTTTTGGCATCTGCCCTCCATATTAGGGACGAGAAACAATCAGTTAATTAATTAGCACAATTTTATACTAAAGCGGTAACTTTTTTCAGTATTTTCAGCAATACGATAAGCCCTATACCACCATCCACTGCTGCGGGAGGAAAAGCCTTTCGTATGTCATCATCGCAAATCTGTCGGTCATCCCTGCAACAAAATCGCAAACCATCCTGTGCTTGTTCAGTTTCTTTTCAGCGGGAATGTCCTTGAAGACTTCTTCAATATGTTCAAGGTAATACTCGTATAAATCCCCTAGTATCTTTTTTGCTTTCCTGAACTCTACTTTCGTAGTATCGCTCTCATACACGCGCTCATAAAGAAAATCTCTCAGCATATATGTTGCTGATGACACCTCAGAACTCATAGAGAGCTTTTCAAAGTCTGTTTCGAGGGATTGATATATAAAGTCCTTTACCATTTTGTTTATTCTTCCTGAATGCGTATCACCAAGTACGGTTACAATCTTTTTGGGAATGTCGGCTCTTTTTATAACCCCTGCCCTTAGCGCATCGTCAAGGTCGTGGTTGACATAGGCAATGATATCAGAGACGCGCACCACCTGGCCTTCCAATGTCTCTGCCCTGTCTGCCTTTGCTTCAGGGATAATCATGCCCTTGCCTTTTGAATGTTTTACTATGCCGTTCCTTACCTCATAAGTAAGATTAAGTCCCTTTCCGTTCTGCTCAAGAAAATCCACTACCCTCAAACTCTGTTTATAATGGTCAAAACCTTCGGGATGTATTTCCCTCAGTATCGCCTCGCCTGCATGTCCGAACGGCGTGTGCCCGAGGTCGTGTCCAAGCGCTACTGCCTCCGTTAAGTCTTCGTTTAATCTCAATGCGCGTGAAATTGTCCTTGCAATCTGGGACACCTCAAGCACATGGGTTAGCCGCGTCCTGTAGTGGTCGCCTTTCGGCGCAAGAAAAACCTGTGTCTTGTGTTTTAATCTTCTGAATGCCTTTGAATGGATAATCCTGTCACGGTCTCTCTGAAAGCATGTCCGTATCTCGCCCTCTTTTTCAGGCTTTGTCCTGCCTTTGCTGTTTGCGCTAAGACATGCTTTTGGATGAAGGGTCTTTCTCTCAATCTCCTCTGTCTGCTCACGAATGGTCATAATTCACACAATATACAAAAACCTCTTCTTAAACTCTTCCACTTTCATATTCGCCGAGACTGCTATTTTTTTGATATTCTCAGGCTTGAAATCTTCCTTCTCCAGCCTCATCATATATTCCCTTCCTACAAGATACGGTTCGGAGGTTACGTCAACGTATCTCATCTTTGGCTTTTCTGTATCAGGCTCAAACATCTCACAGAAAGGCACTGACTTAAGTTTGCCCTCATAAAAAACTATCATGGAGCCTGTGCCTCCCATCAAAAGAAATTTCACAGCGCCGTATCCGAGGTTTCTTGTGTATTCGGCATCAAACGGAATCGGGTTTGCAGCCCTCAGTTCATACCCTATGTTTTTATCAACGATTGTGACTTTTATACCCCGGCTTTCAAGGCTTTTATTCACAAGCATCTTCATCACCCTTCCAAGCTGAATCTCTGAGAGCCTTACCCTGCCTGTCTCATCTTTTTCCACGCATTCATGCCTCATAAGCTCTTCAGGGTCAAACTTGTTTGCAATCCCCTCTGCAAGAATGGCAACTCCGTAATCTTTGCCTATTGAAAGCCTTTTGATGATAGAGCCTTCAAGTATGTCAGTAACTTTTTTAAATGAAAGCTTTTCTTCCTTAAATTCTTCCGGTATTAACGTGACTGTTGCTCCTGCTGCTTTCCCTATGCCGAGCGCAAGATGACCTGTGTACCTGCCCATCGTTGTCACAAAATACCATCTTCCTGTTGCCCTTGCATCTTCAAGAATGTTCTCCACAATCTCAACTCCCCAGTGTCTTGCAGTCTCATAGCCGAATGTCGGGATTCCGCCGGGCATGGGCAGGTCATTGTCTATTGTCTTGGGAACATGGACAACTGCAATGCTCCCTTTTGCCTCTTTTTCTATCCATCTTGCCATATAGAGTGTCCCTTCGCCGCCGATTGTAACAAGGTATCTCACCTTTAGAGCCTTCAATGTTGACATGAGAACCTTGAAACGCTCTTTAGCTTTTTCAGGGAAATCTCTTGATGTTCTCAGAATTGAACCGCCAGTGATGTGGATTTTGCTCACATTATCAAAAGTAAGCTCTAAAGCCTTCTTCTTATCTCCTGCAAAAAGGCTCTTGAATCCTCCGACTATGCCGATGACTTTCCTGCCTTTTTTTATCGCCTCAATAGACGCAGCGCTGATAGCTCCATTAATGCCCGGCGCTGGACCTCCGCCTACGATAATGGCGATGATTTCCTTGTTGTTATTGTTCATCTTTTTATCACTCCGGCACAAATCTGCCTTCCAGCTTTTTCATCAACTGGGGCATTGTGGTATATTCAAGGTCGTCAAGCCCGAGCCTGTGAGGCTCAAACGGGCCATGCGACCTCATGTAATTGGCTATCTCATTGGCCTTTTCCCTTACCTCATCAAAGGCAGGATCGTCAAATAAGTCCCTCGGTCCGATTAGCTTGCCCCCGCATAACTGGAACCCTGCCGCTATAACCCTTGGAGGTCCGTCAAACCGAGAAGGGTTTGCCTCATAAAACGGCACAGGCATCAGCGGGCCGTGATGTGAGCCGCGCATCCATCCTTCAACCAGATGTGAGAAGGCAAAGGGCTCAAGAACCTCGCCGACTGCAGGCAGTCCTGACTGGCATCGCACAATAAGGACAGGGTCGTCCTTGCCGACATAACGGCCTGCTATGAGGCTCAACTTCTGTGTTGATGCGGCTGCAGCTATCTCTCCATCTAATTTTCTGTAAACATTCTTTATAATGAAGCGCCTCATGGCGCCGATGAACATCAGAAGGTCATATATCTCTTCAGGAGCGGAGAGCATTATCTTTTTATTCTCATACACATCCACGACTTCAAACTTGAAGCCGCCGTGCATTGCAGGGTCTATGACGAGGCCTGCTGTTGTGAAGGGGTCTGCGAACATCTTATAGAGCGGGAGATTCCATGCGCCGGGCGAGGTCTTGTCAGCCATAAAGATGATAACCGGCTCGCTCTTTCTCTCCTCAAACTCCATCTCTGCAACACCCGGACCCATTCCCTTTACTGTGCCGGAAAACGAGTCTGAAAGGAGGTCCTGACCGGCGCCGTAGAGCTTCAGTTCCTTTGCCACCTCTGTGCAGGCGACAAATGTATCCCATGCCAGTTTATGGACCTTTTCACTGTCCAATCCATGCTTGTGGGTCATGATAAGCTCAAGGTCATCGCCGCACCTTGTAACATGGCAGTCAATGAGCGCCCCTTTTTCACGCGCATTGGATAGTCTGTCCTCTGCTACGCTCATAATGTTAGGGTGCATAGATGAATGGCCCACATAGCCTCCCACATCTGCCTTGATTACGCTTAATGTAAGCTTGCCCATATTGTCAACCTCCTTTCTTCTGTGACTGTTTAAATAATATCGCTTTATAAGCGAAGTTGCAAGGGGAGGGGTTGTTCTGTTTTGAGGTTTGCGAATGGGGAATAGACAGAACATCTGCCCATCCATCCATTCTCTTGTTTATCTTACAAGCCGAGAAGTCCGGTATTTATCTCTTTTTTAACTACCACAGGCTTTACTGTCCTGCTGACTATCTCTTTTGTGTTCCCGACCTTCAGCTTATCAAACAGAAGCCCGAATTTATCCTCAAGTTCCTTCATTATCGGGTCTTTTACGTCTGAAGGCAAGTTCCACCACTTTTTCTTTAAAGGGCCAAATCCTTTCTTCCTTGTGCTGTACATAAACTGCTCTTCTGTCTGGCCTTCCTTCCATTCCTTTGCGTATTCTGTCTTTATAAACTGATAGACTTCATCCCTGAATTCTGAAGGCAAGGCATTGCAGTCATACATGATATTTTGAAATCCTGTCGCAAGATGCACCTCTGATGTGCCTGTCTCAGGGAACATGTGGAACGCCTCTTCAGGGAGTGTTGATGCTCCGTGCTGAACGCAGCCTGAAAGATTGTATTCTTTCCTTGCCATATCAGACAGCGTTCGCAGAGTTTCAAAATCAATCTTCACCTTTGCGAGCGTTCCGTCAGGAAGCACAACACCTCCGTGGGCTGTGCCTGTCTGCACACTGAGCTTGCTCAATCCCTTGCCCGCCTTAAATGTTTCCTTAAATCCTTCAAGATATGCCCTGAGTTCATCTGGATTGCTGTTCTTCCCTCCTATCTCTCCGATTTCACCACCGATTGAAACATCAATTCCCTTCGGCTGAATTCCCCTGATATACGCCCCGAGTTCCGCTGTTTTTTCAAAATTCGGCCTCTGCTGTTCTTTTGTTGTCGGCCTTTCAAGGTCTACAAGTGTTGAAGAGTCAATATCAATATTATAAAATTCAGCCTCAATCGCCTCTTTTATCAAGCCTTTTACATAGTCTGTTTCAGGTTTCGGGTCAGCAAGATAGTTTTTTCTTACAAGCTGGAAATGGTCTCCCTGCACAAACACAGGGCCGTTGAACCCTTCCTTCACAGCAGCGGCAAGCACAACAGTGGAATATTCAAGCGGCCGCTGTTTTGTATAACCTATCTCTGAACGAGCAATCTCAAATATGACTGCGCCGACATTCGTCTCGTTTGCCTTTCTGAATATTGCCTTTGCAGTGTCATAGGTAAGCCCCCTGATATTGATTGCAGGCACGGTAAAACCCGGATAGCTTCTTCCCATTTCTTCATAGAGCCCCTGTATTGACGCGGGGACAGCGCCTGCTGCCTTTGCAGCCTCTTTTATTAGAAGAAAAAGCGCAATCTGCCTGTCCTTATCTTCCGTGAATACAGCTTCATATATAAGCTCATCCATTACTTTTTTCAGCCCTGCCTTATCTTTTAACTCCAGAATGCCATTGTTGACAGAGAGAATACCCTTCAGCCCTTTCATATCCATCTTATCCTCCTGTGGATTTATGAAATAAATTTTCAGCTAATGCCCAAATCCCGATTTAGAAAATGTCCCCTTCTCATAACTCCCCTCCCCTTGTGGGAGGGGATAGAGGGGAGGGGTAACCTTCTGGGTTGTTTTCACCCTCACCCTAACCCTCTCCCATCAAGGGAGAGGGGACTTTAAGGAATTTCTATCTCTGTTTTAGGATAATGACTCCTGCATAATAAATGTCTTCCTCTTTGTCATTCCGGCTTGTCCGGAATCTTTCTTCCAGAAGGACTCCCGACAAGCGGGAGTGACTGTAAATAGGACATTAGCTTTACATGCATCAATAAGTTCGGAAATCACTCAGGAGCAAGTTTCGGCGCACCCTCGGTATTTGAAAGCATGACTGCTGTCTCATCATCAAGTTCGCCTGTCTTCCAGAGCCCTTCCCTTTCCTGAAATTTCGTCAATGCCTGTTTAGTCCTCGGCCCTAATTCCCCTGTTACGGGATAGTCATACAGGCCGCGCGCCTTTAACTCCTGCTGAAGCAATAAAATCCTGTTATTGCCTCCATACCTGTTTTTGTAAAACACCACTCCCTCTGTAATCATATTCTTGAATGTTTTTAGCGGCAGGATATTCTTTCCTTCCCTTGGGTCTATCAGCATTGCATCATTTCCCACAACCCACCTGAGGACCACACACTTGTTTGTATTCCCATGTTTCATATAGAGAATAGACGGCATATTGAATTTTACCGCCTTATCAATGTCATCTCCGAGTTTATAAACAGAGAAACCTCTCTTCGCTATCTCCTTCCCCGCCTCAGCGCTGCCTTTTAAATCCTTTTCTCCCCAGATGTTCAGGAGATTTAATATGCAGGCTGCCTCAAAAAACTCTTCATTGGATACCATATATATTCCATCGCTTATGAAAAAATCACCTTCTATTTTCACGCCTTTTAACATGCTGCTTATCTTCTCAAAATAACTGTCCTCTCTGGATACATTGCCGTATGCAAGGATTACAATAAGAAGGGCTATGGATACCCCGATTATTGCGGGCTTTAAAAAACCTGTTGTTCCTTTGCTGTCAGGGGATACCAAATCCCTCACTGCCTTCCTTACCATGCCTGTATCAATATTAATCTTGCCTTCTGAATATGAAAACAGCAGTGTCCTGTCACACGCAAGATTAATAAGCCTTGGGATGCCACGGCTGTATTTGTAAATAAGTCTTATGCCTTTCGGAGGGAACGTTATCATGCCGCCGCCTGCAAGCCTCAGCCTGTGATTTATGTATATAGTTGTGTCCTCCCTGTTTAACGACTCAAGATGATATCTTACGGCAATCCTCTGATCAAGCTGTTTCAGGGGTTCGCTTGCCACAATCCTCTTTAACTCAGGCTGCCCTACAAGAATCACCTGAAGCAGTTTCTTTGTGTTGGTCTCAAGATTTGACAGAAGCCTGATAAACTCAAGACTTTCAAGACTCAATTCCTGCGCCTCGTCTATTATGAGAACTGCTTTTTCATTTTTTGAAAATGCGTCGAGAAGAAAATTATTAAGCGCCTCAAGATGGTCCTTCTCTGTGCTGCCTGCAACGGTAACGCCAAAGTCATAATTTATAAGTTTGAGAAGCTCAAGAGGGTCAACCTTGGGATTGATTATCAGCGAGGTATGAGTATCAGCATCTAAGTTGTTAAGGAGGTATCTTGTCAGAGTTGTTTTTCCTGAACCCACCTCTCCTGTGAGCATAATAAAACCTTTATTCTCTGATATGCCGAAATTCAGATGAGCAATGGCCTCCTCATGCTTCTTGCTCATGTAGAGGAATTTCGGGTTAGGCGTCAGACCAAACGGCTCTTCTCTGAAACCGAAGAACTTATTGTATATCAACCCTGACCCTCCTTCTTTTCTTCTTCCTTCTTTTCCTCTGTCTTTTCTTTAATAGTTACATCCCTTGCAAAGTCAGGACACCGGAGATCTTTGCCTGAGATGGAAAATTTTTTCTTGCATGTTTCACGCCATGCGCAGACCGCACATACATCCATTACCGCTCCTTGTTTTCCGTCATTCCGCACTTGATGCGGAATCCAGATTCCCTTTTTTCATGGATTCCTGCTGGAGTTTATCCCGTACTTTGATACGGGGCAGGAATGACCTAAAAAACCTCTATTATTGAACAGCCTCTAACCACTATTTTTCCTGCCTGCCCTGAAATAAAAATTCAACACCTTTTCTATGTTGCCTGCAATGCTGTCTTTAGAGTTTATTATAAAGGTTTTATTCCATATCTGGAAGAGTTCTTTTTCAATCCTCACAACGGAAGGCGGAGCGGGGAACCTTTTTCTCAGTTCCTCCTCAAACATCGGCACAATCTTATCTCTCATTCTCAGTTCCGTGTCCATAAAAAATACCGCTATTTCAGGAGAAAGGTCCAAGGTCCTGTCAAGAAAGGCGGCAATCTCGCTGTTATAAATCTGCTTCGGAGGAGAAGATTTCACCTCCATATACAGGATTGAGCCGTCAATCTTCGCAATGACGTCATAATCACCGCCGACCCTCGGCCTTTTAAATTTTACTCCCCATGCTGCCTCAGCGGCAAATTCTCTTCTGAAGATTTCGCACAGAAACCATTCAAGTGTCTCGCCAAAACTCTTTATCTGCTTTTTTACCAGCCTGTAGCCATTGCCTGCCGCCTCAATCAATTTGACAGAAAGGAGAAAATCAATATACCCATCCGTCACATTGGATGCCGCATATCTTGTGACCTGCTCTCTCGCAAATGACTTCTGATGCTTTATCACATCTCTGATAAAGAGTCGGAAAGAGTATTTTTTCAGCATTTCATAAAAATCATCCAGGAATCTCTTTGCAGGAAGCACAAGGTCTTCTGACGGCTCTTTTTTGTATATCTTGAATCCGCGGCGTTTAAGAAGCGCCTCAAGCGACGGCGTAAGTTCGGAAAGTGTCTTTCTTAATCTCTTTACCTCGCTGCGCAGGGCATGGATTTCTTCATCATCCATTCTATCTGCCCTATCTGTCAGCTATAAGTTTGAGTGTTACCCTTCTGTGGCGGGGGCCGTCAAACTCGCAGCAGTACACTGCCTGCCATGTGCAGAGAACGAGTCTGCCCTCGTTAACAATAACAAGCTGGGATGTTCCGCTAATGCTCCATTTTATATGCGCATCGGCGTTTCCTTCCCTGTGGGAGTAATTCATCTCCTGCGGGACAAGTCTGGTCAATGCATTCTGTATGTCGCGGTGCACCGAGGGATCTGCGCCTTCATTTATTGTTACCGCCGCTGTTGTATGAGGCACATAGACGTAGCATATTCCGCTTACAATTCCTGCCTCTTTAAGGACCTCATTAACCTTTTCAGTTATGTCAATAAATTCGCTTCTCTGGCTGCTCCTTACATTTATATATTTAAGCACCTCTTCCTCCACTTCAACAATTACTAAGGAGTTCATAAAAACCCCAATTAAACGCCCGTTTCTGTCATGCCGGCTTGTCCGGCATCTTTCTTAAAGAAGGATTCCCGACAAGCGGGAATGACATGCAAGCGGCTTTACTTATGGTCGTATTAGCAAAGTGCAGATGTCTGCTATAATTATACCTGAAATAACAGCACAAAAAACATGATAAATTACCACAAAACATGGCGTCTTATCAATTCAGGCCCGGGCAGCGCATCATACAATATGGCGCTGGATGAGACGATTGCTATTTCTGTCAGAAATGGCAGTTCGCCTCCAACATTGCGGCTCTATTCGTGGGACAGGCCGGCGGTTACCCTCGGATGTTTCCAGAAAATCGGCGAGATAGACACCGAATACTGCCTTAACGCAGGCATCCCGATTGTAAGAAGGCCTACCGGAGGAAGGGCAATCCTTCATAATAAAGAACTGACATACAGCTTTTCCGTGAAGACCGATAATAATTTGTTTTCAAAAGGCATATTTGACAGTTATAAAAAAATAAGCGCGGCTTTTTATCTTGCCCTATCAAGGCTCGGACTTTCTCCTGAGGCAAAATTAAACAGAGAAACCCGGCAGTTAAAAAGCCCTCTTTGTTTTCAATCGGCGTCCTACGGAGAGATAACCATTGACAGCAAAAAAGTTATAGGCTCTGCGCAGAAACGCTGGACTGACGGACTTTTGCAGCAGGGGTCAATACCCTATTGCATTGACGGGCCCGAAGTATTAAAAATCTTCAGGCTTCGCTCTATTAAGGATATAAAAGGCGCAATGGCAGGGCTTACAGAGGCAGTTCCGGCTTTAAGCGATGAAAAGTTCAGAAATGTAGTAAAGATTTCTTTTGAAGAGGCATTCGATATAGAATTTATCTCAGCCCTTCCTTCTCAGGAAGAGGAGGCTCTTGCACGGGAGCTTGATTCTGAGAAGTACCGGACAGAGGAGTGGAATTTCCGGAAACAGGTTCAGTCCCTTCATCAGGCGTTTCAGAGGGCTTAACCTCAGTGGAAAAATAATATATAAATATTACGGCTACTATAACCAAGCCTAAATAGCTCTGGAGAGCATAAGACAAAATCTGATACGGTATAGCTATTATAGCGCCGATTATAGGTATCAGGCTAAACGGCGTTCCAAGAAGGACAAGAAGAAAAGTTGCAAGGAGGTATCCTCCAAAAATAAGACAATAAAGCCATAATGCGTCTGGGGTTCGATATAAATATTTTATGGTGTCTTTTGTTGCCTGCCACGGCCCTGTTCCCTTAAGGACAATAGCGGCAGTCCCATACAATGTAAGGGCAATTGAAGAAATAATAAGGGCCAGTCCTATGCAGAACAACAAAAGTGAAAGGAATATCCCAAGGACAACAGCCAGTGTCGTTTCATACCCTTTGGCAATAGATATGATAATTCCTATTCCTCCTGCAAAAACACCAACAACAAAGGCAACCCCTAAAAATATAATCCCTATTATCGCAGTGAATCCTACCAGCGGCCAAAAAAGACGTTTACCCTCGGAAAAAAATGTATTCATATTAAATCTGTCGGCGCTGTCCCTTACAGCCCTGCCTATCGTGCCCGCGGAACCTCCAAAAACATAAAGCCCTACCGAAGCCGCAACAAATAAATAGACGACAAAGCTCACCAGCAGCACAACAATTAATCCAAAATACTTTGTTATGATTTCAGCGGGATCCCTCATCGTTCCCATGAGATTTTTAAGTTCCGTCAGCTCTGTGAGGTCCACTCCGAATATCACAAAGGCAACAGCAAGCGGGATACCGACAAATACAAAAAACCCTATGCAGTTTACGAGCATCATGCCAAACTGGATAAGCACAAGCTGCCAGTTCTTGTTTACAAGCCTGAAACCGTTTTTTATAGCATCGCTGTAGGTCATAGCTTTGTATATTTTACACTAATTGACGAAATAGTTTACAAACAATTATACTTTTTTGTTAACAAAAAACCTTGCGGCAGAGACCGCATGGTATCAAAGAAGCCGATACTTGTTTTGTTGTCATTCCCGCTTGTCGGGAATCCTTCAGAAAGATTCTGGACA
>CAZHHV010000054.1:1634-12017 GCA_964532335.1 uncultured Nitrospiraceae bacterium | reverse complement strand
AACGATTCCTTTTTATCCTTTACTCCGGTAACATTTATTGTGAGTCAATTCGTCAAACCATGCTTATCTTGTCAATAATCTCTTATAAGGTTATAATGTTCTGAAAAAATCAGAGGTAACATTAATGACAAAAAACGAGATTCAGCGCTCATCGCTGCTTTTAGAGATAGGCACAGAAGACATCCCTGCAAGGTTTCTGCCATCTGCCATACATCAATTAAAGGAGAATACAGAGACGATATTCAAAGAGAATCATATAAGGTTCTCAGAGGTAAAGACATTGGGCTCTCCGCGGAGACTTGCAGTGATTGCAAACGGGATACTGCCTATGCAGGAAGACAGAGTAAAAGAAATATTCGGGCCTTCCAAAAAAGCGGCTTTTGATGCTGACGGCAGTCCTACAAAGGCAGCAACAGGATTTGCCGGTTCCCAAGGCATAAGCGTGGAAAAGCTTGTTGTAAAAAAGAAAGACAAAGGAGAATATGTTGTTGCAGTCATAGAAGAAAAGGGCATTTATGTCAGAGAACTCCTGCCTGACATACTCAAAGAGATTGTGCTTTCAGTGCATCTTCCGAAATCAATGAGATGGGGCGGCAATGACATGAGATTTATACGGCCTATCAGATGGCTGCTGTCTCTGTTTGATAACGAAACAATAAGTTTTGAGATAGAAGGAATAAAAAGCAGCAATATGACCCGCGGTCACAGATTCCTGTCTCCTGCCGTTTTTCAGATAAAAGAAATACCGGCTTACACAAAGCTGCTTGCGAATAACCATGTATTAGTCGACCCTCAGGAAAGGAGAAGGATTATAACAGAGAAAGCGGAGAAGCTCTCATCTTCCATAAACGGGAAAATCGTGAAAGACGAAGAACTCATTGAGACTGTCTCGAATCTCGTAGAATATCCTGCTCCGGTGCTGGGCAGCTTCCCCGAAGAATATCTTAAACTTCCAAAGGAACTGCTTATAACAGTAATGAGGGAACATCAGAAATACTTTGCAATTGAAGATATTAAGGGCGTGCTCACGAATTACTTTATCATTATAAGCAACACCGCTGAAGAAAACTCTGAGACTGTTAAGATTGGAGCAGAACGCGTTATCAGGGCAAGATTTGAGGATGCAAAATTCTACTTTGAAGAAGACTGCAGAAAAAAACTTGAAGATAGAATAAACAACCTTAAAAATGTGGTATATCAGGAAAAACTCGGGACCCTCTACGAGAAAGCATTGAGGGTCAAAACCCTTGCGTCATATCTTGCGTCAAAAATAAATCCCTCTCTAACGCAAAAGGTCGAAAGAGCAGCGCTTATCTCCAAGACAGACCTCCTGACAGGAGTCGTAAGGGAATTTCCTGAACTTCAGGGAATTATTGGAAAATACTATGCGAGCAATGACAAGGAAGACGCTGAAGTCGCAGCCGCTTTGATGGAACAGTATCTGCCCGCATATCAGGGCGATAGGCTTCCTGAAACAGAGACAGGCGCTATTCTCAGCCTTGCAGACAAACTGGATAATATAACCTCATTCTTCTCTGTCGGCCTTACACCGACAGGCTCGGAAGACCCTTTTGCATTAAGGAGACAGACGCTTGCAGTCATAGCAATACTGCTGGATAAGGGCTACAATTTATCACTCAGTAATATTGTTGCCGCTTCCCTGAAAAACCTGAAAGATACTAAACAGTCCGGAGAAATTGCAGAAACAGTGCTCAGATTTTTTGAACAGAGGCTTGAGCCTTTGTTTTTATCAGAAGGGTATGGTTCCAATATAGTCCAATCTATGCTCCATCTCTCCGCAGAAATTCCGTTAAAAGAAATACGGAGAAGACTTCAGGCTGTTAAGGAATTTAAGGAAACAGAGAACTACAATGATTTTCTCACTGCCATAAAGAGGGTGAAAAATATTACCCCTGCAGCGGCGCTTCCTTCATTAAAGGTGAAACTGCTCCATGCAGATCCGGAGAAAAAACTCTACGAGATATTCACTACGATAAAAACCGAAGTCGGAAGCTTAATGGATGGACACAAATATTCCGAAGCGCTCAGTATTCTCTCAAAACTGACGGCAGCAATAAATCATTTCTTTGACAACGTTCTTGTAATGGACAAACAGGAAGAAATCAAACTCAACAGGCTTGTGCTGCTGAAAGATATCTGGACACTCGCATCATCAATTGCAGACTTTTCAAAACTGCAGTAAAGATTCTCTACAGAAGCCTCATTGTCAACAAGAATATCAACTATCTGCCATTGGAGAGGGGTAGTGGGAATTGAACCCACCACAGCAAAATCCTTTACCGTTATACTGGTTTTGCAGACCAGCCGGGACGCCAGTCCCATACCCCTCGTATAAATGTATGTCTATTTCCGAATCACTTTTCCAGCACAACGCAGGCAATGCCGTATTCTTTTTCGTGGCTCAGGCTGAGAACAGTCTGTTTTATTGACCTCTCGCTGAAAAATTCTTTTAACTTGCCGCTGATTTTTATATCAGGCCTGCCGCTTGCAGCATTTACAACTTCAATGTCAGTCAGCGATACAGGAATCTCAGAGCCTATCGCTTTAATAAAAGCCTCTTTTGCCGCAAAACGAACTGACAGGGAAAGATAAGGATTCTTTTTCTCATAGCAATATGAAATCTCACTCTGCGTAAAAACCCTCTCAAGGAATTTCCTGCCCCACCTGTCAACAACATCCTTCATCCGTTCAATCTTGACAAGGTCTATGCCAACGCCGTAAATCATAGAAACACCTTCATCTCCCTAACAGCTCTCTCCATCCCCACAAGAACTGCTCTTGAGACAATGCTGTGCCCTATGTACAGTCCTCTTAATCCCTCAATCGCAGCAACACTTTTAACATTAAAATAATTAAGCCCGTGTCCTGCATTAGCGCCAAGTCCCAGACTCAACGCATCTTTGACAGACCGTACAACCTTTATAAGTTCCTTCTCCTGTTTATTGCCCTTTGCATTAGCATAAAGCCCTGTGTGTATCTCTACCATATCAGCGCCTGTTTCTTTGGATACGGCAATGGCATCAGTTGAGGGATTTATAAAAAGGCTGACAGGTATCCCTGCGCCCTGAATCCTCCTGATTGCATTTTTAAGATTTGATTTCTGCCGTTTAACATCAAGCCCGCCCTCTGTTGTGAGCTCCTCTCGTTTCTCAGGCACAAGCGTCACCATATCAGGCTTTACCTTCAACGCAATGCCTATCATCTCTTTTGTGGCTGCCATCTCCAGATTTAACTCAACAGGAACAACTTCCCTTAATATCCTTAAATCCCTGTCATGTATGTGCCGCCTGTCTTCTCTCAGATGAACTGTAATGCCATCAGCTCCGCCCAATATTGCAAGAGTTGCAGCCATAACAGGGTCAGGCTCTATGCCTTTCCTTGCCTCTCTCACAGTGGCAACATGGTCCACATTGACTCCGAGAATCATCAAACCTCCGCTCCAATTATAAATTTTAAATCAGTCTAACACAAAATCTCTTTCAATCAGTATCTGCTACTCTTACGAGGGTTCCCCTTTTTTGTGTCCCATACCTGAAAACAGTAATGCCCTTGCATCCCTTATCATAAGCCAGAATAAAAGCCCTTTCAACATCTTCTCTTCTTGCCTTATGAGACATGTTTATGGTCTTTGATACTGCATTGTCAGTGAATCTCTGAAAACACGCCTGCATTTCTATGTGATCCTCAAACGGAATCTCATGGGCGGTTTTAAATAATTTTTTGACATCATTCGGGATTTCTTTGATGCCGTGGAGGCTGCCTCTGTTTATGACCTGCTCTCTTAATGCCTCTGAATAAAAACCTCTCTCCCTCGCAATATCAAAAAAATACCCGTTAATCTCAAAGAGTTCAGCGTCCAGAACAAGTTTTTTGTATGCCAGCGCAAACAGCGGCTCTATACCGCTTGAGCAATCCGCAACCATGGACAGGGTTCCGGTCGGAGCTATCGTAGTTGTTGTTGAATTCCTTACACGGGGCATATCAGAAGCGTCATAGACAGAGCCCTTAAAATTCGAAAAGACTCCGCGCTCACGCGCCAACTCCGCAGATGCGTTCCTTGATTCATCCCGCATAAATTTCATTACCATTTCCCCGAGCTCAAATGCCTTTTTATGGTTGTAAGGCAGCCCCATGAGTATTAACATATCAGCCCATCCCATAACACCGAGGCCTATTTTCCTGTTGCCTTTGTGCATCGCCTCTATGGCAGGTAAGGGATATTTATTTACATCTATGGAATTATCCAGAAACCTCACAGCGGTTTTTATGTCCTCTGCAAGTTTATCAAAATCTATCTGCTTTTCAATGTCCTTTACTGTGAACTGTGAACTGTGAACTGTTGGCTGTCTTACATATTCTGAAAGGTTCAGCGACCCCAATATACATGCCTCGTAAGGAAGCAGAGGCTGTTCACCGCATGGATTCGTGGACTCTATGCTGCCGACGTTTGGAGTCGGATTGTCCCTGTTGATCCTGTCAATGAATATAAGCCCGGGGTCTCCTGTCTCCCATGCGCTCTCAACAATCTCCTTAAAAATATCATGCGCCTTTATCTTCCCAACAGCCGTCTCGCTCCTGGGATTTATAAGCTCATATTCTCCTTCATTTTTAAGGGCGTCCATAAATGCATCTGTCACTGAAACCGAGATATTGAAGTTTGTCAATTCTCCCTCTGTCCTCTTTATGCGGATAAAATCAAGGATATCAGGGTGGTCAATGCGGAGAATCCCCATATTAGCGCCTCGCCTTGCTCCTCCCTGCTTGATAACATCCGTTGCAATGTTATATATCTTCATAAAAGAGACAGGGCCGCTTGCGATGCCTCCTGTTGAATGGACAACATCAGACTTAGGCCTTAAGTGCGTAAATGAAAAACCGGTCCCGCCGCCGCTTTGAAGGATCAAGGCGGCATTTTTCAGAGTATCAAATATGGAATGCATTGAGTCATCCACAGGGAGCACAAAACATGCGGCAAGCTGTCCTATCTCTTTTCCTGCGTTCATCAGTGTCGGAGAATTCGGGAGGAATTTAAGAGATGTCATCAACTCGTAAAATTTCTCTTCCCACTCAGCAGCATTGCCGCCGTACTGAGTCTCGGCAGCCGCAATAGTCCTTGCAACCCTCCTGAACATCCCTTCAGGAGTTTCTATAACCTCCCCTCTTTCGTCTTTGAGGAGATACCTTGCCTTAAGCGCTTTAAGAGCATTTTCAGTCAGATTCATAACAACATTATATCAAAAAAGTTTCTGAAATAGCCTGTCCCTTACCTGACCGCCTCATCAATGTCATAGACAAATTGCTTTACATGAGACCTGAAGAATTTTTTTACCTTCTCCCATCTTACATCTTTCCCCTTTATGTATTCAGGCTCAGGATTGGCTTCGGCATCAGAAAAATATACAAGTGACTTGCCGATATGCAGTGGATTTATTCTTTCTCTGCCAAAGCGTTTTTCCATATGCTCGGCAATTCTGTGAAAAGGAATATTCTGCAATATGAAATACAGGTCTACAAAGTCTCTTTTAGTCCCGCGCTGACTTATGGCTATAACTTTCATTGAAGCTATATCAAGAATTCCTCCTATAGGAATTCCCTCATGCAAAAGCGGTTTTTCCAGGAATGGATAGTCGTATTTAAAAATAGAAAACTTTATTCCTTCAATTTCTGCAACAAGATACTTTTCTCCTTCTGAAATAACCTGAAACTGCAGCTTTGCCTTTCTGATGTCTGATATTACGGATTCAATCTGAAAATCTTCCCCTGTAAAGAAATCCAGATCAGCGGATATCCTGTGCCCCATTCTCAATGCAAGCGCCGTGCCGCCTGCAAGTATAGCCTTACGGTTCTTAAGCATACTTTTCAGGTTTTTAAGAACCCTCCATCCGGCATCAGGAAAACTCTTCTTATATATTTTTAATTCTGTACCCATGTCAGCCAGAAGTTGCGGGATTTTTCAGTTATAACCCTGCTTGTCTTCAGAATATCTGTTATTATCTGAAGAGTATAGACCCTTTGAAGCCACGCAAATGCCTTCATATCGCCAAGTTCAAGTATCCTCTCAATAATATACCTTGCGTTTTTCCTTATATGAATCCTGTCAGGGTTTGTGTCCCAGAAAAGAGAACGGAGGGTTTCCGGAATAGAAGATGCCTCCTCTTTATCTGAAAGCATCTTGCTCACCTCAGGCTTATCAGCAGGGCCGAGATACTTATGAACTACCCTCCTGCCCTCCCTTAAAACAAGGTAGGCATACTCCTTTCTGCCGATTTTCTTTATAACCATACCCATATACTCTATGTTACCAAACAATGTTTGGTAAGTCAAGAAAAAAGCTTAGCTGGAATTATTTAACTGCGGCCTAAAAATTAAATTCTTATTGAGAGAGGAATAACATCTTAATGTATAATATCAATATGGAGGTTAGGATGGAATGCGCACAGGAAAAGAATAAAAAATACTGCAACTGCACTTATGAGCCGTGTGACAGGAAACACAAGTGCTGTGAATGCCTGCACTATCACAGGAAAAACGAAGAACTTCCTGCCTGTTTCTTCACCAAAGAAACCGAGCGCACCTATGACCGCTCAATAGCCAACTTCATACGCGCATACAAAAAGTGATATTGAAACCCCCTCACCCTACCCCTCTCCCGCAAGGGGAGAGGGAAATATTTGGAACCCCCGATGCAAAGGGTCAAGGAATTCTTTTGATTGAAGGCTAAACACTCTTAAACCAAATGCTATTCGCTGACGACTGTTCACCATTCACTTATCCAGTTGAATCTTTATATACGCCTTTGACCTTAATTCCTCAATATGCTTTTTCAATCTTATATTGACCTCTTTTTCAATAAGATATTCCTCAATCTTTTCCCTTGCATCGTCAAACTCAGCCTTGCCGAATTCCTTTCTGTTTTTATCATAGAATTCCCTCAAGTCGTCCTCTGTTATTTTTATGAACGTCTTGAGCTTTAACTCGATATACTCCCTTATAGACTCATCCGGATTAGCTCCCTCTATACGCAGCTTCTTTGCCTCGCGCAAAAGGAGCATCCTGTTTATCTTCGTGTTCAACACCTCTTCTTTTTTTATATCAGGCCTCAGTTTTGCCGCAGCCTTGTAATTATCCTCAAGGTCGCTCAAGGTTATTGCCTTGTCATCAACAAAAGCGACCACCCTGTCAACTACCTCTGCTAAAACAAACGGCAGATTGAGGACCAGCAAAACTGCACAGCCTAAAAATAGAGATACTTTAGTTCCTTTCATTTTATACTCTAATCTTACATCAAAAAATTGAATATTTTCCATGCCCTCATGTATTATATGAGTCAGAATACGAAGATAAGTCGAGGAGAAAACTTATTATGAGCAAAATCCTAAAACTCGGGATCCCCAAGGGAAGCCTTCAGGAGTCAACATTAAAACTTTTCAGAAAGGCGGGATACCACATCTCGGTATCAAGCCGTTCCTACTATCCGTCCTTTGACGACATTGAAGTTGAGGCGATGCTGATAAGGGCGCAGGAGATGGCAAGATATGTTGAGGACGGGATACTTGACTGCGGACTTACGGGCAAAGACTGGATACTGGAGCAGAATGCCGACGTGCATGAGGTTGCAGAACTCATCTATGCAAAGGAAGGTCTAAGGCCTGTAAAATGGGTCATTGCCGTGCCGAATGACTCAAAGATAAAAAGCGTAAAAGGCTTGAACGGCAAACGCATCGCAACAGAGCTTGTAGGGTTTACGAAGAGATACCTCAAGGCAAAAGGGATAAAGGCAGAGGTTGATTTTTCATGGGGCGCAACAGAGGTGAAACCACCCTACCTTGCCGATGCCATAGTTGAGCTTACGGAGACAGGCACGTCTTTAAGGGCAAATAATCTGAGAATCGTTGAAACCATTCTTGAGTCAAGCACAAGATTCATTGCAAACAAAAAGGCATGGCAGGACAAGTGGAAAAAACAGAAGATGCAAAATATTGTCATGCTCCTGAAAGGCGCATTGTCTGCCGAAGAAAAAGTCGGGCTCAAGATGAACGTCCCTCAGCGGTCTTTTAAACGCGTAATGAACCTTCTCTCTGCCATGCACTCGCCGACCATATCTGCGCTTTCAGATAAGGGGTGGTATGCCCTTGAAGTGATAATTGACGAGAAAATTGTGCGGGACATTATCCCGAAACTGAAGACTGCAGGAGCGTCAGGCATAGTGGAGTATCAGTTAAATAAAGTGATACCGTAGTGCATTTTTTGTCCCGAAAATGTCATTCCGTGCTTGACACGGAATCCAATTCCTTTCCTCTGGATTCCTGCTTTCGCAGGAATGACAGTTAAAGGAATTTTTAGATGAAAAAGATAATCATAAAGAGCCTTGTCAGGCCTAACATCCGCAATCTCGCGGCGTATAACGCAAAAGAAATCCCCTGCAAAGTGAAGCTTGATGCGAATGAAAGCCCTTATGGTTTTGATATTACTGATGAAATCTTAAAATCAATTAAAACCAACCGCTACCCTGACCCTGAAGCAAAGGCATTAAAAAAAGTTATTGCAAAAAATCTGAGGCTGAATCCCGAGAATATCCTTTTTGGAAATGGCTCCGATGAGTTGATATATTATCTCATAACCGTCTTCGGCGGCCCTGTTCTATATCCTGTTCCCACGTTTTCAATGTACGGCATTATCTCCCAGGCGCTCGGAGAGAAAAGAATAGAAGTTCCGCTGGATGATGAATTTGACCTTGATACAAACAGAATACTGTCTTTAATTAAAAAAGAAAAACCGGGGATTATCTTCCTGAGCAGTCCCAATAACCCCACAGGCAATTGTTTTTCAGCAGACAGGATTTTAAAAATAATTGATTCAACTTCGTCTCTCGTCCATCGTCCATCGTCTATCGTAGTAGTTGATGAGGCATATCAGCCTTTCTCAAGCGAAAAAGGTTTTCTGCCGATGTTAAACGACTATAAAAATCTCGTGATTCTCAGAACCCTGAGCAAGATAGGCTTTGCAGGATTGCGGATAGGATTTATGATTGCCGGCAAAGAGATAATAAATGAGGTTAATAAGGTAAGGCTGCCGTTCAACTTAAATTCTATTTCTCAGGCGGTTGCAGCGGCATTGATTAGAAACCCCAATACAATAAAATTACACATAGGGCTTATTACCTCTGAGAGGGAGAGGCTTCTTAATGAACTGTGGAAGATAAAGGGAATAAAACCCTATCCGTCCGAGGCTAATTTTATATTATTCAAAGTTAAGAATTCTGATAAAATCTATTACAGGCTTCTTAAAAAAGGCGTGCTTGTAAGGAATATGAAAGGCGTTGTGAATGGATGTCTCAGGGTAACAGTAGGAACAAAAAAAGAAAACAATATTTTTATCAAAGCGCTTAAAGAGGTGATGAAATGAGAAAGGCGGCAATTAAGAGAAAGACGAAAGAGACAAATATCTCCCTGGACTTGAATCTTGACGGCAGAGGAAGTTATTCAATAAACACCTCTATCCCGTTTCTTGACCATATGCTTTCCCTGATGTGCAAACACGGACTCTTTGATATTAAACTTAAAGCAAAAGGCGATATAGCTATTGACGACCATCATACTATGGAAGACATCGGGATAGTGCTCGGCAAAGCTCTCAAGCAGGCACTCGGAGACATGAAAGGAATAGCGAGATACGGACAGGCATCTGTGCCTATGGATGAAGCGCTCGCCTCGGTAAGTATTGACATCAGCGGAAGGCCCTATTTTGTTTATAAAGTTGAATTCCCGAAAAAAAGCAAACTGAAGGGCTTTGACCCTGACCTTATAGAAGACTTCCTTCAGGCTTTCGTAAGCAACAGCAGCATAACGCTCCATATCAACGCTCTTTACGGAAGGAATATTCATCATATAATTGAAGCAATTTTTAAAGGTCTTGGCAGGGCGCTCAGAGAAGCAGTTACTATTAATCCAAGGATGAAAGGCATTCCTTCCACGAAAGGAAAACTTTAGCATTTACTGATGAGTTCATTAGCGAAATAACACTTTGGGTCTGTTTCTGTCATTGCGGCTTGTCCGCAATCTTTCTGGCGATTCCGAATCCCGAAGCATCGGGACAAAGATTCCCGACAAGCGGGAATGACAAGTTACTCTGTAGCTTACTGTGAGGAGGTTCATGCCATATCTAAGAAATTTGGAAATGATCCCTAAGTTATTAAAAGATAAAATCCCCCTCAATGAGATTAAATATGTCCTCCTTGATATGGACGGGACACTCCTTGACAAGTATTTTGACGATTACTTCTGGGAGCATCTCGTCCCTGAAAAATATGCTGAAAAAAACTGCATCACATTCGGAAAGGCAAAAGAAGAGCTTCTCATAAAA
>CAZHHV010000054.1:0-1624 GCA_964532335.1 uncultured Nitrospiraceae bacterium | reverse complement strand
CATAAAATACAAACGCCATGAAGGGACTCTTAACTGGACTGACATAGATTTCTGGTCAAGAGAGCTTAACCTTGATATACCTGCGCTTAAGGAACAGATACGGCACCTGATAGAGGTTCATCCGCATGTAGAGGATTTTCTGAAAATGCTGAAAAAACAGAAAAAGAAAATATTTCTTGTTACAAATGCACACCTCAAGGTTCTTGACCTGAAGTTCAAAAAAACAGATATAGGAAAATATTTTGACGATGCAATTACCTCCTTTGAGATGGGGCATCCAAAAGAGACGCTTGAATTCTGGAAAAAGGCTGAAAGGAAGCTCGGATTTAAAAAAGAGAATACGCTGTTTATTGACGATACCGAAGAGGTATTAAGAACAGCAAAGAAATTCGGCATCAGATATATACTTCATAAAGTTGTAGCAAGCTCAAAACTTAAACCAAGGCTGTCAAAGGACTTTATGCATATTTTTGATTTTAACGAATTGATGGAGTAAAAATGTCATTCCGCGCTTGCCCCGATTAGTCCGATATTATCGGGATTCTAACGGGGCTTGACGGAGCCTGCCCCGCACTTGATGCGGGGGAAGCCATCGCTTGATTACTACTTGTTGTTCATGCTTCATTAGTCCCTCCTTCTGTGTCCCAGTTTATACTGGGACACCTAAAAAGAGTTGCCTAATTACTGAGCATGAACAACAGTCCCATTTTCCGTTATTTGAGCAGGGGATAGGTGTAGCCCTCGCTCATCCACCATCTTCTTGTTCGGCGGCCATAGGATATTGGGAGTTGGGGGCCGAATTTTTTGATACATCTATCTCGTGAATCTGTATTTAATAATCGTCCATAGAACCTTGAATCCATCGACAGCGCCTGGCTTTTTCCCTTCCTTTTTATCCCTGGCGGTATAAGATACTGGCACCTCTATTATTTGTATGCCATTCTTCAGAAGTTTTGCTGTAACCTCTGGACAGAATTCAAAGTTAGAAGATTTTATGCCTATAGATTTTATTACATCCCTCCTGAAGAGCTTATAACAAGTGCCTTCATCTGTGATATGGGTTTTATACAGAAGATTAATCAAAAAGGTGAATAGCTTGTTTGCAAGCCAGTTTGCAGCCTTCATATTGGTTGGCCAGGTTTTAAGGAGGAAACGGCTGCCGTAAACGACCTTCGTGTTTTCATCACTGAATGGATTAAGAAGCCTTTTATAGTCTTGAGGTGAATACTCAAGGTCTGCGTCCTGCATAATGATGACATCACCGGTTGCTGCCCTTAATGCTGAGTTTATAGCAGAGGCCTTGCCTAAATTCTTAGAATGTGATATTAATTTGATATTATTTGGGGCGTGCTCTTTCAAAATATCCCCTGTGCCATCTGTTGAACCGTCATCTACAACGATAATCTCTTTCGAGAAAGGCGATGTGTCAGAGTCTATAACTTGCTTTAATAGCCTTGCAATCAGATTCTTTTCATTGTAAACAGGTATAATGATTGTTACAAGCATTTTAATATTTTAACCTTTTTTCTTTTTTTCTTACATCCTTTTCCATTGAACCATTAAAATAAGAAGTGTTATATTTATTCATGGGAAAGGCTTCAAGAAAGAAAAGAACTGGAGACAA
>CAZHHV010000053.1:4718-12048 GCA_964532335.1 uncultured Nitrospiraceae bacterium | reverse complement strand
AACGATTCCTTTTTATCCTTTACTCCGGTAACATTTATTGTGAGTCAATTCGCTTCGACCGCCCTTTTTTTTACTCCGGTATGATATAATTTATCGTCTGGAGGAAATATGCAGAGAGAATCATTACGCTATTTAGAAAACGCAAAAAGCATAGTAAGAGATGTCAAAATTGAGGGCAAATACTATACCGATATAAAACCTGTCAGGGAAGCTTTCGGGACTGCATATCTTGCGATTCTTGAGGCAATAAATGAACGCCTAATAAAAAAAGGCTATACTAAAAAAGAACTCCCTAAGTCTGTGGATGAGTACAGAAAAACTTTGAAAAAATATTTTGCCGTAAATAACGGAAAACTCATGAGAGAATTTGAGGGTCTTTACGACACTCTGCACATTGCAGGCTACTACCGCGGACTTATTTACAATGTTGACATGGTGAAGGACTCCATGAAAGCAGCAAAGGAGTTTATAGAGAAGGTTAAGTGAAAAATGAATATCGCAGAAAGGTATCTTAAAAAACAACTCTCTTCCTCAAAGTTCATGCGCTCATTTCTGGGAGAAAAGACTAAGCTTGACCTTGAATATAAATTGGAGGAATTAAAAAAGGACATTAAGTCTCGCAAAAGCCGTGAAAGACTTATAAAGAAAATAGATTCAACTGAGCAATATGTCATGTCTGCATGAGGGCAGTAAGCGGGAATCCATAAAAAATCTTCAAAAGGGCGATGTCAGCAGACACCGCCCTTTTTTATTTTGTTTCCTTTCATTATAATACCCCCATGAAATGCGGGCTATACGTATTGCACCTATCCCTCCATTATGCGATAATTAGGTATCTGAGAAAAGGCAAAATATTGAGGATATAAATGTTTGACCGTATTCTGAAGGAGATGCAAGATAAGATACGAAGGCGGGAATACATCATGTCAATCCACGCTGAAGAGGAAATGAATGATGACTGTTTGACCATCTTTGATGTTGAACGATGTATTCTTACTGGAAAAATTCTGGAACGACAGAAAGATAAAGACACTGCCGAGTGGAAATACCGAGTAAACGGAAAGTCCCTCTCCGGAGGTGAGGTTGAAGTTGTTGCTAAATTAGGTCCGACAGGCAAGCTGGTTATCATTACCGTATATATGCCATAATAATATTATGGGAACAGGAAAAGAAATGATTTGTGACAATTGCGGGAAACAAGGTGCGCGTATCCGCAGGATTGCAAAAACCTATGGTAAAGGCAAGGACATCTTTGTCATAGAAAATGTCCCTGTTATAACCTGTCCGCACTGCGGCGAAAGTTATCTTGAAGCAGAGACCCTGCATGAAATCGAGCGCATAAAACTTCACAAGAGAAACCTTACGGTCAAGCGCTCAGTTCCAGTAGCAGTTTTCGCTTAAAGAAAAAGGCACGTACCCGACTCCCCATAACAAACAGGCTTTGCAACACGCCAATATCCTTATCTTCGGCTAATCAAGGGGTTTGTTCTCCCCTTTTAGATACGTTAAAGAAATTGCACAAAATGTTAAAAAGTTTACTTCCCTTTGCCTTGATTGGGACAAATAAATTATAATATTAAACTTTTTGAGATTTTAAAGGAGATTAAAATGTTCAGGCCGGAAATCAAGGTTATAGACTGCTCCGTACGTGACGGCGGTTTAATGAATAAGTGGCAGTTTGACGACGCCTTTGTCTGCAAGGTTTATACGGCTTGCACAGAGGCAGGCGTAGATTACATGGAGATCGGTTATCTGAGTTCGGAAACCGCTTTTTCACGGGATGAGGTGGGCCCTTGGAAATTTTGCGCTGAAGCGGACATTCAGCGCATTATCGGTAAAAGTGAAAAAAGGATTAAACTTTCTGCAATGGCCGACATCGGCCGGATTGATTATGCAGACATCCCGCATAAATCCGAGAGCGCACTGGACATGATACGGGTCGCATGTTATGCGCATCAGACCGATGCAGCCATAGACCTGGCGCACCATTGCATTGATAGGGGTTATGAGACAACCATTAATCTTATGGCAGTCTCTACGGTGGGCATGCGGGAGCTGGATGAAGCGCTTGACGATCTCTCTAAAAGCCGGGTGCCTATAGTTTATGTTGTGGACAGCTTCGGCGCTTTTTATTCCGAGGACATAGAGTTGCTTGCAAAAAAATACATGGCGCGCCTGCCCGGCAAGACCATAGGAATCCATTGCCATAACAATCAGCAACTGGCATTTGCAAATACCATATCCGCTATCATCTCCGGCATCAATTATCTTGATGCCAGTTTATACGGCATTGGACGCGGAGCCGGCAACTGCCCTCTGGAACTTCTTATTGCATTCCTGAAGAATCCCAAGTTTAAAGTGCGTCCGCTTATTGAGGCTATTGAGGCAGAGATCCTTCCGTGGCAGGAAAAAATCGATTGGGGATACTACATTCCTTACATGGTCACAGGCGTCCTGAACCAGCACCCGCGCACTGCCATGGCGCATATGGAGTCAGACAAAAAGAATAAAGTCACGCAATTCTTTGATCAGATGGCCAATTCCACCGAGCTGGAATAGAAAGATGCTTGGTTAATTAGAGATGCCTGCTTTTTCATAAAGAACATGTGAATATCCGCCGCAGCTCTTATTCCCCATCCCTTCCCTTACTTAAAACATCATCAGCGTTTTAATGAGCAAACAGCCTCAGCCGCCGATAACGGCCGTGTCTGCCTCTAATGCCTCGGCTATCTCGCGCTGCACGATCGGATAGGTTACCGAATTCCATGCATCGCCAAAATGAGTGGAAAGCAGATGCAGCGCATCCGGTTCTTCGGTATCAACAATCAAAATAATTTTCAGTGGAGATAGTCCCAGCACTTCATACCTGTTAATCGCCTTGCATTTCTGCTGAAAAATCCTGTCCCTGCCCTTTTTCAGCCATTCCATTCTTTCGCGATTGATCTCTGATCTGGTAATGCCCTCTTTGGCATCAAAGATAGAAACATACCACATTTTAAACCTCCTTAATTTACAGTTTATAGCCTTAACTTATCGCTAATTTCAGCTATTGTCAACTTTAATATTGTTAAAATTATTTAAACCCTTAAAGGCTAAACCAATTTGGAATGTTTTTGATGTATAATATCTGTAATAATTTAACAGGTAAAAGGCAAAAATGGATCAGACAGATATCACAACCGCTTCAGACAGCTATAACATAAAAATTCCTGCTTTTGAGGGCCCCCTTGACCTTCTGCTCCATCTCATCAAAGAAAACAAGGTGGACATCTATGACATTCCTATCGCGGTAATCACAGGCCAGTATCTTCATTACCTTGAAATGATGAAAGAACTGAACCTTGACGTGGCAGGCGATTTCCTTGTTATGGCTGCTACACTCATACATATCAAATCAAGAATGCTTCTCCCTGTTGATGAGGAAGCGCCCGGAGAGGAACAGGAGGACCCGAGACTTGAACTAATCCAGAGGCTTCTTGAATATCAGGCATTCAAAGACGCATCTCTTGGTTTAAGGGAAAAAGAAGAGGAATGGCTGAACATCTTCCATAGAGAACCTGTCAAGGATGAGGAGGCTGAAACAGAATCCGCAGAGCCTGAACTTTATCTGTTTGACGTCAACCTCTTTGACCTCCTCGGAGCATTCAAAAAGATTCTTGACACCGCGCCTCCGGAGGCAGTCAGGATAACAAGAGAAGCTTTGACTGTAAAAGACAAGATTTCTCATATAATGGAAATGCTTGAGAATAATGACACGGTAAGGTTTGAAGACCTCTTTAATGAAGACAGATCAAGGATTCAGATCGTAGTCACATTTGTCGCCCTCCTTGAACTTATCAGGCTGGGCCTAATCAGGGCCTATCAGGAAAAGGACTTTGGGAATATATGGGTGATAAATCCCCAGAAAAAAGAAACGCAAACCCAGGCTTGAGAACAGATTCCCAGCCTGCCAGACACATCTTGTCTGATATTGTCAGGGAAGCAGAATCTATTCTCCAAAAATGTGAGCTGTGTCCAAGGAAATGTCATGTCAACAGAACCGCAAGCGAGAAAGGGTTCTGCAGAACAGGCGATAAACCATTCGTATCAAGCTGGGGTCCGCATTACGGCGAGGAGCGTCCGCTTGTTGGAAGACACGGCTCAGGAACAATATTTTTTGGAAACTGCAACCTCGGCTGCATATTCTGTCAGAATTATTCAATAAGCCATTTTGGAGAGGGGCAGGAAATATCTTTTGAAAAACTTGCCTCTGTGATGCTGGAACTGCAAGGCATCGGCTGTCATAATATCAATCTTGTAACGCCGACTCATCAAGTCCCTATGATATTGAGGGCATATGAGATAGCAAAGGGGAAAGGGCTTTCTATCCCGATAGTGTATAACTGCGGCGGATACGAATCTCTGCGTGTTATCAAATTGCTTGAGGGTGTAATTGATATTTATATGCCTGATTTTAAATATTTTGATTCTGAGATGGCGCTACGGTATTCTGCTGCAAAGGATTATCCTGAGACAGCGATGACCGTAATAAAAGAAATGCACAGACAGGTCGGGGACCTGGTAATAGAGAATGGGGTCGCAAAAAAAGGACTCCTTGTCAGACACCTTGTACTGCCTGAGGGCATTGCAGGCACAGAAGGAGTGGTCAAGTTCATCGCAGAGAAGATATCAGAAAACACATACATAAATATAATGGATCAGTATCATCCATGTTTCAGGGCATTTGAAAGCCCTCCCCTGAACAGAAGGATTACGGACAGGGAATACAGGGATGCGATAAGGATGGCTCAGGATGCAGGGCTTAAGAGAATAGAGGGGATTGACATTTGATTTTATTTGAATTTTTTGGAATAAACTGTTAAATTAATTTTATCCATTATGCTGCCAATAAATTCTAAAAGAAGAGAGCTTAAAGCAAGAGAGTCAATTCTCAGGGGCGTCTATGAAGACAACCTGAAAATGATAGGAAAGCAGCCTGATGAATCCCAATGGAAAATCCCGCTTTCCCTGAAAAAAATGTTCCTATTCTTCTCCGTAGGGTTCCTGACTATTTTGGGACAAGGCAGCTACCTGAACCTGCCTTTGTTTCAGGAAACTCAGATGACAGCAAGCATTATCCCTCAAAAAAATCATCCGATGCCTCCGCTTGAGGCGGATGAAAACTCAATAAGTTCTTCGGATTATAAGGAATTTTTCAGTGGTTACAGCATACCGTTAAGCCGCATGTTCGGCCTTGGAGTAAAGATAATCATGATAGATGCCGGACACGGAGGTGAGGACCCGGGCACTATAGGAAAGATGGGGACTAAGGAAAAAGAAATTACGCTGGACATAGCAAAAAAACTGAAAGAGCGTCTTAAAAAACACGGCAGCTACAATATCATTATGACCCGTGAAGAGGATATAACGATTCCTCTCAACAAAAGGGTGGAATTAGCACAGGCAAGCAGGGCGGATATTTTTATCTCCATCCATCTCAACTACCTCCCATCCAAACCTATAAACATAATAGAGACTTACTATTTCGGTCCCTCATCCGATGTCAAGACGCTGAAACTCGCTGAACAGGAGAATGCAGGCTCACAATACGGCTTAAGCGATTTTAAAGACATGATTGAAAAAATGGGTAAGACGCTAAAACTTCAGGAATCTAAAGAACTGGCATCATCAATACAAAAAAACCTTTTTATAAACAGCAAAAAGAAAAACGGGAACATCTATAACTTCGGCATAAAGAGGGCGCCATTTGTAGTTCTTCTGGGTGTGGACGTTCCCGCTGTCCTCGCTGAGGTTTCCTGCCTCAGCAACAGGCAGCAGGAGATAGAACTCAACACCGAGAGCCACAGGGAAAATATCGCACGCTATATCGAGGCCGGCATATTGGACTATTTAAATAAAGGAGAAGCAAACTATGAAGCCAAAAGAAACACAGAAAGAAGGTAATATTTTATTCGTCGGAATTGACTTAGGAACATCAAGAAGTTCTATCTCTGCAAGCAACGGCACAAGGCAGTGGATTGAAAGCTATGTTGGCTGGCCCAAGGATTTCATATCATTGCAGGTAGTGGGAAAACCTGTTCTCTTTGGCGCAGATGCCTTGAAGCATAGACTTTCGCTGGACCTCTGCAGACCGCTTGAACACGGAGTAATCAAGGAAGGGATTGAGAAGAACGAAGAAGCCGTAAAAGAGATTATAAAATATCTGATTGAGCTCGCAAGCCCTGAACCTGAACAGAAAATCCATGCAGTTGTCGGGGTTCCTGCTGACACCCTGAAAGTAAATAAGCTTGCAATCAGAAGGGCAGTATCGGAATTTACACACTCATTGATGGTTGTATCAGAGCCTTTTGCGGTGGCTTACGGACTGAATCTCTTAAATAATTCACTTGTGATAGATATCGGCGCAGGCACAACCGACCTCTGCATCATGCACGGCGCTATCCCATCAGAGGAAGACCAGAAGACTATTATGAACGCAGGCGATTATATTGACGAACAGCTTTATAGTTATCTTACAGAGAAATACCCGAACTCAAAGTTCAACAAAAATATGGTCCGCCAGTTCAAAGAGCAGTACAGTTTTGTAAGGGAGATACCTGATAATATACGCGTAGAAATCCCTGTTGACGGCAAGCCTGTCATGCATGACATTAAAAACGAGCTTAAACGCGCCTGCGAAAGCATTCTCCCGGCGCTTGTAGAAACAACTACCGAAATGATAGCAAGGTTTGATCCTGAATTCCAGATAAAGATAAAGAACAACATTGTGCTCGCAGGAGGCGGAAGCCTGATAAGAGGGCTGCGCGAATATCTGCAGGATGCACTGAAAGAGTATGGGCAGTGCAATGTAACCTGTGTTGAAGACCCTCTGTTTGCAGGCTCAGACGGAGCGGTGAAACTTGCTCAGGATATGCCTGCAAAATACTGGGAACCATTACAATAAAGAAGTTATGAGCGCAGTAGAGCAATAGCGCAGTAGAGCAATAGTTTTTAAGAAAGATTGTTTTGGACTGCTGATCTGCTGCTCTGCTACTCTGAAGTAAGAGTTAAGAGGGGTGATATTTCATGACAGGTAAAACAATTCTTGCAATTGACACGGATGCTGAAACAACGCAGCAGATTGTATCAATACTTGAAGCGGAAGATTATCTTGTTTTTACTGCTCCAAACGGAAACATTGGAATCGCAATGGCAAAGAAAGTAAACCCTTCCCTGATATTTATAAATCCTGCCCTGTCAGGCACAAGCGGGTTAGAGGTCTGCAAGACAATACATGGCACAGAGCAGCTTAAAGATATTCCTATTGTTGTTTTATCTGTGTTTGAAGGGG
>CAZHHV010000053.1:0-4708 GCA_964532335.1 uncultured Nitrospiraceae bacterium | reverse complement strand
TTACGGCATTGTTGATTCCCTTAAAAAGCCCTTCACCACGAAAGAACTCATCTCAAAAACAGGGCATGTCCTGTCAATGGAACATGGCGATATTCAGACAAGTGTTTTTCAGGATTTTCCGTCAGGAGAGGCAGAAGAAACAATTGGATTTGGCGCGGCTGAAGAAACTGTTGTGATGAAACAGCAGATGCAGGAACGGCAAACAATGCCTGCTGAAGAATTTGATGCCTTTGATGCCTCAGAGAAAACCATGGTAAGGATGGAAAAAGAGACGCCAGAACCTTTTGAAAAGACTGTGGTTGAAAACATTCCAGACATGGAACCTGAGGAAATTCTGAAAGGGGAAACTGAAAGGGCTTATAGATTTAAAACAAGCATAAGGAGGAGAGGTATGAGAAGCAGATTATTTGTTCCTCTTATTGTCTCACTTGTAATTATTCTAATTATTGGTGCAGGGGTTGGATTGATATTGTATAAAGAAAAACTGCTGCCGTGGCTGAAATCTTCAACAGCAGTTCCTGTTAAAACGGCTCCGACGGAAAAAGCAGCGGTTGCTCCTAAGGAACCACAAAAACCTATAGGGGAGACCCCGGAAAGCAAGCCTGCTGCTCCTGCAAAACCATCAGCAATGCCATCTGTCAGCAGCGCTGCTCCTGCTGCTCCTAAAACATCGCCAAAGCCTGAACCAAAATTAGCAGGGAAAATAACTTATCATGTTCAGCTCGGCGCATTTAAAAACTCAAATAATGCGGAAACCCTCGCAAAAGATTATAAAGCCAAGGGCTATGATACCTTTATACAAAAGAGCGCAGGAAAGGATAAGGAAACACTTTACAGAGTATTAATCGGCAGATTTGAGAATAAAAAAGAGGCCGTCAAACTTGCGCATAGTATTGAAGCTAAAGAAAAGGCAAAGGCGATTATCTACAAAGAATAGCTCACCGCTTAACTATGTTTTCTATCCCAATGCGTATCATCATAACAGCTATTGATGCAAGGAGTATAGCCATTATCTTTGATATTGCTGCAATCCCGCCCCTGCCGAACAATTTCGTAATTGCCTCAGCCTTGATAAACGAGAAATACACAACAACAAGGTTTAATACAAGAGATACAAGCGTCGGCAGAATGCCGTAATGGTCAACAAGCACTAAAAGAGTGGTAAGCACTGCAGGGCCTATAATCAATGGGACCGCTATCGGTACAACACCCATTTTGCCTGAAGGTCTTCTTCTTTCCTCGCTGTGCTTTACTATGTCAAGGATTGCAAAGACAAGAAGCACCAGTCCGCCGGCAATCTTAAAATCATTCGCTGTGATGCCGAGTATCCTGAATATCGCCTCTCCCAATGCAACAAATGCAAGGCTCACTGCAAGGGCTGTAAGTATGGACTCTCTGACAATTGCATTGTTCTTAGCTTTTGACATGCCTTCCGTGATTGATATGAAAATGGGGAGAACAACAAAAATATCTATTGCAACAAAGATAGGGATAAAGGTATTAATCAGCGATTTCAAAAAATTTTCCATAAGTTAACTATAGCAAACAATTTAAATTATTTGTCATGCCTGCGAAAGCAGGCATCCAGAAGGCCTTGATACTACTGGATTCCCGCTTTCGCGGGAATGACAGCAATGTAAGCCTATTTTTAGCATCCCCTATGTATCAGCCTTTCACTCAGGGATATTTCGAAGCCCCTCCACCGCCCTGTTATTTGACGGATCAATCTTTATTGCTTTTTCAAAACTGCTTCTTGCCCTCTGATTGAAACCAAGCTGAATATAGATATATCCTGCTTCAGTGAGATAGTTCGGATTAAAAGGCTCGTAATTAAGCGCCCTGCTGATAGCCCGCTCAGCCTCTTTGAACCTCTTAAGCCTGATAAGTGTCAGCCCGTAATAATAATGATACTCTGCTACGGCGTTATCAAGATATACAGCCTGTCCGAAAAGCTGGAATGCCTCAGAATAATTTTCTTTCCTGAACTCCGCTTTGCCTTCTTCAAACCTGGACCTCGCGTTCTCCTCCTTGTCCGGAACAGCAGTTGACTTATGTGTTAAACGGTTATCATAGTCTTTTCTCTTCTGAGAGTTTGAAAGGGTTGTATAGGCTGCTGTTATATAAGAAAAGATTGCATTTAATTTCAATTTTACCGCAGGTGAATTAATATAAAAATGCCTGTCGGGATGAAACTCTTTGGCTGCTTTATAATACGCCTTTTTTATATCATCAGTTGATGCCCATTGTTTAACTCCCAAAATACCATAATAGCCCATCTTCTCATGTTCGCTGTGTATCTTCTCTACCTTGCCCGCAAATTCCTCATCTGTTTTAATCTCACGCTCTTCCATAACATCAGCAGCAGAAAGCCCTGCATTTGCTCCGTCCCCTCTTTTTACCTCTATAAGCCTTACGCTCAGGAGGGCATAAAGCGCCTTCAGCGTTTCAGACTCATCAAGTGAAGATAAAGAGACAATGTCTTTTATTGCAGCCCTGCCGTCAACAAAAGACAATATCCTTTTATCTTTTTCATTCAGCTCTATATCCTGAAAAAGGTTCAGCGGGTCTGCTGATAAGCAGAGAACCGCATCCATAGGCACGCATAAGAGGTTGAATATCTTCTGAGGATTAGTAATCTTTTTTATTCCGCGGTGAATAAGGTTTGCCGCGCTTAATTTAAGAGTAATCACCTCATCGGACAGGAGAGGCCCTTCATTAAATTTAAATTCAGAACTGCTTCCTTCAAGGCTGAAGAGACTCAAGATTATCTCTTCAACCTGATGTCTTACTGCCCAGACGAGTTCCTGAGGCTTGAGATATCCGAGCCTGACGAGTACAGCACCCTGTTTCCTGCCCGTTTCTTTAAGAAGTTCAACAGACTGATTATACTGCTCAAGATTTATCTTTCCAGCTTTGAGAAGGATTTCACCGAGCCTGTCATTGTCCTGATTTGACGAAGAAAAAACCATATCGCCGTCTTTAATGTATACCTTCTTCATGACAGCTCCGTTTACAACCTTTAGCACACCTGTTTTCCCACTCCTCTGCAGCCCTATGAGTACATCAGACAGAGAGTAATCCTCTAAACTGCCTCTACGCGGCGCATCATTTCTTTTTATACCGACGGTAAGCCCGGCGGGTGTCTTTTGAATCCATACAACCTCCCCCTTTGCGTCTAAATCAGGATTATCCATGTGCACATTAACAAGCGTACCTTTTGAAATAGGCCGGACATTTTCAACAACTGCTCCGATTCCATCAAATGAATAATCTACGGCATTGGCATTATACGCTCTTCCGTTAATATCCAGTTTAAGGGATGATTTTGTGCAGTATCGTTTGAAGTTTCTTTTATCTTTTCCTTTTTCAGGCATATATTATGATAATCTCATTCTTACAAAAACTCAACATACACACCGCCGCCCACACCCCTGATGCCCGGGCGTCTTGTTGACAACAGAACATGCGGATAGTTATAATTTTTTTATATGATGGTCTACGACTCATAGAGCTGTAAGTGTTATATGCGTAAGCTTAAGGAGCAAAATGAATGGGTGACAGAGAATTTGAAGACATAACTCCTGAAGGCCTGATAAACAGGCTTCAGACACAAGAGCCGTCCGGCGCCCGGCCCAAGCACGGACAGGGCGCAGAACCGCTTAATACTGAAATTATCAGAGAGAGGTTCTTCAAAGCCCTCAAAGAGATAGCGTACCTTGAAAAGGCATTAGAGGAGAAAAATTCGGCATTAGCATCAACAGCAGAAGAAAAAGACAGGCTCTTCCACGCATTGAATAAGGCATTTGAGGATAAGAAAAAACTGCAGGACAGGATTGCAGACATTGATATAGTAAGAAACATGGAGATAGTGGACTTTAAGACAGGGCTTGATAAGCTGAGAGATGAACGGGACTTCCTGCTTAAAGAAAAAGATGAACTCATAGAGGATATTTATAAAAGAGACAAGACTATTGAAGAACTGAAATACACGATTGAGAAAAAAGGACTTCAGCTTCAGGAAATTCAGGCAGACATGGATACCGCGCTTGAGGCTATGAGGAAAACCGAGTTAAAGTGTAAAGAGCTTGAAACACGCTATAAAGCAGTAGAACAAAGAAAGACCGACTTTGTGGAAACATCTCGCAGAGTCTCGCCTCGGCGAGTCGCCGAAGGAGACGAGTCTCCGGCCCCTTTAATATTGAATAACCTGCCCCAAGATACAGAAGCAGAGCCTGAATACATCAATAAAACAGAGGCGCTCAATAATACACTCGCTGCCTTAAAAACAGAAATTGATGAAAAAACAGCAGAAAACGTTTTTCTCAGAAATGAGATATCATTAAACCAAACAGACAGAAATAGAGATAGCATATCCGCCTCAGACGGAGATGAAACATCAGAGGCGGAGGATATAAGCCTCAAACTGGCATTAGCTGCCGGCAGAGACACTGCGCTACCACGAGAAGAAAAGGATGGGAAAAAACTCTCAGCAGATAAAAAACTGCTCTATATAAAATCTCCTATAGACACAGACTACAGTTCACAATTCTCCGGAAAGATGATATATGTAGCGCCTCCAAAGTTCACAGATATAAAAAAGAAAGCGCTCAGAATAGCCATCCTGTTTGCTCTCGGTGGGGCAGGCATATTGCTGGCATACACATTTTTTTAAACTAACCCCTCGGCACGCTGCGAGGTATCAATACTA
>CAZHHV010000052.1:0-12189 GCA_964532335.1 uncultured Nitrospiraceae bacterium | reverse complement strand
AACGATTCCTTTTTATCCTTTACTCCGGTAACATTTATTGTGAGTCAATTCGCTCTGCTGTTCTGCTGCTCTACTGCTCTATCAGGTATGATATAATGTGAGGCGGGATTTCACTATGACTAAGCTCTGGAAATATGATTTTGATATTGCCAAGTACACCAAGGCAATAGAATTAAATCCCGACAACTACGGCGCTTACAGCAACAGAGGGATTGCCTATCAGAAAAAGGGGCAATACGACCGTTCTATCGCTGATTTTAATAAGGCCATTGAACTAAACCTTAATTTTGACATGGCATATATCAACAGGGGAAACGCCTATCAGGAAATAGGGCAATATGATCTTTCTATAACTGATTTTAACAGGGCTATCGAGCTAAGCCCTCAAAATGGCATGGCATATAACAACAGGGGATTTACATTTATCCTTATGGGTAAATATGAGGAGGCTGAAAACGATATTAAAAAGTCTCTTGAGTTAAACCCAAACAACATCTACGCTCTAAACAGCATGGCTGAACTCTATTCAGCAAAAAATGATGCGGAGGAAGCATGCGGGTGGCTAAAAAAGGCGATAGGAAAGGGATATAACAACTGGAACTATATAAAGACGTCAAAGACTTATGACAACATCCGCAATTCTCCCTGCTTCGTAGAGATAATATCAAGGAGCAGTAGCGCAACAGCGCAGTAGAGCAGTAGCTCGGTAGTGCAGTAGTTTTTGCTTCTGTTCTGTTGCGCTACTGTTCTGCTGCTCTGCTCATGTTGACTAAAGTGCCGCTTAAAACTTAGAATTTAATACTAAAGAGGGGCTGTAGCTCAGTTGGGAGAGCGCTTGAATGGCATTCAAGAGGTCGTCGGTTCGATCCCGATCAGCTCCACCATGAAAAAATCAGCATGAAACACTTATAGGGAATAAAAATGTCATTCCCGCTTGTCGGGAATCCTTCTTAAGAAAGATTGCGGACAAGCCGCAATGACAGATAAAGGTTATTTTCGGAGAAAGATATTTTCGGCATGAAAAAGACAAAAAAACAGATTGCAGAGATAGCTAAAAATATAAAGCTTCTGATTCTTGATGTTGACGGAGTTCTTACGGATGGAAGCATTATCCTTGACAACAAAGGCAATGAGTTCAAGTCCTTCCATGTGCGCGACGGGCACGGGATAAAAATGCTCATCAGGGCAGGCATTCAGGCCGCTATAATCACAGGAAGGCAATCAAAGGTCGTGGAGAGAAGGGCAAAAGAGCTTGGCATTGCCGAGGTTTATCAGAAATGCTATAACAAAATAGAAGCCTACAATCGTATTAAAAGCAAGTTTTCTCTCAGGGATAATGAGATAGCATATATTGGCGATGACATAGTGGACTTGCCTCTGATAAAGAGAGTCGGGCTTTCTTTTGCTGTTGCTGATTCTCCTGATGAAGTCAAATCTCACGCCTCAGCAGTCACAAAAAACAGAGGCGGCAGGGCCGCTGCAAGAGAAGTCACGGATATTATCCTTAAAGCCAAGGGGTTATGGAATAAAGTCATAGATGGGTATCTTAAAACTTAATATCCCGACACTCCTTACATTAAGCAGGATTATCCTTATCCCTGTTTTCGTAATCGTAGCCTATCAGCATCCATTCTGGGGCGCGGCAGTATTTGGAATCGCTGCAGTAACAGATTTTCTTGACGGCTATCTTGCAAGGCGTTCAGGACAGATAACAAAGTTCGGCATTATCCTTGATCCCCTTGCGGATAAGTTTCTTGTCATCTCTGCCCTTGTGGTCTTGGTGGATATGGCGCGGCTTTCCGCATGGATGGCAATAGTTATAATTGTCAGGGAATTCTTTGTAACAGGGCTGCGCGTTGTTGCTCTTTCAAAAGACATTATTATCCCTGCTGAAATGGGTGGAAAACTCAAGACAACTGCGCAGATAACGGCAATCCTCTGCCTGATTCTCGGGGGAAGCATATTTGATATAGACCTTTATGATGTCGGCATGATTTTTATATGGGCAGCGCTCGTCCTCTCTGTAATCTCAGGAATTCAGTATACAATCTCTTTCTGGAAAAAGATAAGATGAAACCTGTCCTGCTGATAATCTTTGCATTTATCCTCGGTTCAATCCCGTGCGGGGTAATAATCGCAAAGGCTAAAGGCGTGGACCTGAAAAAAATTGGAAGCGGCAACATAGGAGCAACAAACGTGCTTCGGTCTTTAGGAAAAGGGGCTGCTCTGCTTACGCTTTTGGGAGACGTGCTGAAAGGGACAGCAGCCGTGGCAATAGCAAGGGCTTTCGTTTCTGACCCCGGATTTTATGCCTCAGAATTTGGAGCAGGAATCTTACAATCTGTAACATCAAATCCTCAGGCCACGATTGAAGGGCTTGTGGGACTTTCCGCAATACTCGGCCACAATTTCTCGCTGTTTCTCAGATTCAGAGGAGGTAAGGGCGTTGCCACAAGCCTCGGTGTTTTAGTGATTTATTCTCCCCAAGTTGCTATACTTACACTTATAATATGGTTTGTCGCAGCGCTTATAACAAAATATTCTTCTCTGGGTGCTATAGTAGCATTCGGGCTTCTTCCGGTAAATGTGTTTCTGTTCGACCCTGTGAGGATAAAGATATTAATCTCGGCAGTGATTGCACTTTTGATTTTATTGAGACACATTGGAAATATAGAGAGGCTTATAAAAGGGACTGAAAGAAAGATTGGAGAACGCACAAAGGGCAGTTAAAAATTCACAAAACAAAATGAAACACACATGCCTCAAAGAAACACAAAGGGCAATGAAAATGTCATTCCCGCTTCTTTTTCTGTCATTCCGACTTGTTCGGAATCCTTCCTGCTTGTCAGGAATCGTAAAGAAAGATTCTGGACAAGCCAGAATGACAAACAGACAAGCCAGAATGACAAAGATGGGTATTTACAGGTGAAAAATTACAATTCAAAATCCAAAAATATTTTCCCCCTTATTTTTGCATTTCTGTTTTTTATTTTTGCATTTGCTGTCTCATCCTTCGCTGAAGACATCTATCAATCACGCCTTGACAGGGGGCTTAAAAACAATGAGCCTTATTCGTATGTCTTGATAAAAAAAGCCCACGCTGACCCGTCAAGAGCCAAGAGTCTTTTAACAGAGGCGATAAAGTATTCTCCGGATCTCCCGCCTGCATATTTTGAAATGGCAAAGATAAGTTTTTCGCCTTCGGCAAGCGGCATGTTTGAGAGCCTTGATTATACTATCAAAGGATTTAAGGCTTACAAAAAAAATTTCTGGTGGTTAGTGAGTATATCAGGGCTTTTTACTGCAAGCCTCATGTTTTCTTTTGTTATCGCGCTTTCTTTGGTTTTAGCTGTAAGGCTTTTTACAGACATCCCTCTTTTGTCTCATGATATTAATGAAAACAGGAAAAAGATTTTAATTGCCGTGCTGCTTGTCCCTCTCGCTTTTCTCGGCCCTTTATTCTTCATGACAGGCTCCCTGCTTCTGCTGGGATTATATTTCAGAGGAATGAATAAGACCGTTGTTTATGCATCTGTTCTGCTTCTCCTTCTGTCTCCCCTTTGTTTGGGTCTTATAAACATGTTTCTCTCAGCGCCCTCTTCTGAACTCAGGGCTATTGTGGCTGTCAATGAAAGCAGAGACAATAAATATGCCGCCTCCGTTCTTAAAAATAAAGATGATTATATATCCCTTTTTTCCTACGGCCTTGCGCTCAAGCGAGAGGGACGCTATGAAGAGGCAATAGCTGCCTATAAAAAACTTTTGGCTTCGCATCCTAATCCCCAGGCTTACATCAATCTCGGGAATTCCTATGTCAGCGTCAATGATATAGCTGCTGCAAAAGAATTATATAAAAAATCCATAGAATTAAAACCGCTTGCATCGGCTTATTACAATCTCAGCCAGGTATCACGAGAAACACTTGACTTTGCAAAGGGAGAGGAATATTTCACCGAAGCCATAAAACTCAGCAGGGAATCCGTATCCCAATTCTCTTCTGCCGCAAGCCGGAATCCGAACCGATTTGTCATTGATGAAACCCTTCCAATGTCAGCTATGTGGGAATATGCGGAAACCGGCGCACGGGGGCTGATAAAAATCTCTCCACTGAATTCTGCCTCTTCTGTCATCGCCTCTATTGCCCTGTTGGCGCTGTTTTACATGATGGACTCTACTTTCTCGGAGAGTCGAGTCTCCGACAAACAGAGGGCATACAGGTGTCAGAGGTGCGGTGTAATACTCTGCGGAAAGTGCGGGAAAGGAATGCTCTGGGGACAGATGTGCCCTTTATGCTATAAGTCCCTGATTAAGCTTGATGAACTTGATTCAAGGGTAAGGATAGCAAAACTGCTTGAGGTGCAGGAACTCCGGAAGAAAAAAAGGAATACAATACGGATCATTTCATTTGCCCCTCCTGGAATAGCCCATATTTATGGAGGGAGGATTCTCTCTGGAACTTTATTCCTGTGGTTATTTCTTTTCCTGCTGCTTTTGATATTGCTTAAACCGCTATTTTCTACAGGGCTTTCATTGTTCCCACATGGCTGGCTTACAATTCCGTCAATAATAATGATAACTGTTTTATATCTTATTTCTAATATAGATGCGCGAAGGAGGCTGAAGTAGGATATGTCTTTAGAGGGTTCCTTAAAAGAATTCGGACTGGCAGACATACTGCAGCTTATATATTTCCAGCGTAAAACAGGCGTTCTCACGCTTGAAGGCAGGATGGACAGGGTCCGGCTGCTATTCTATGAGGGCAATATTATATCAGCAGAGACGAGGAGAAAGGTTGAGGCAAACCGCTTCGGTAAACTGCTCTTAAAGAAGGGCCTTATCAAAGAAGAAGACCTTCAGAAAGCCCTTGAGGAACAACAGTCAACAGGAGAAAAACTTGGCAACATCCTTATAAAAAAAGGTGTTGTTGGAAAAGAACATCTGCAGGAAATTCTTACAACACAGATAACTGAAACCGTGGTTCAACTCTTCGGCTGGAAAGATGGCGACTATGAGTTTTCACCGCAAGGAGTGCCTGTTGACAAGGAGATGCCTGTATCGCTTGATACCCAGCATGTTTTGATGGAAGGGCTTCGCATCGTGGATGAATGGTCGCTGATAGAAGGCAAGTTAAGCCCCGGCACCATATTTGAAAAAACAGGCAAATCAGGCGCCGCGCTTACCTCTGATGAAGAAGAGATTCTCAGGTTTGTGGACGCTGAAATAGATGCCAGCACAATAATTGACTCTAGCAATATGGACAGTTTTCAGGCATCCAAGTCTCTCGTATCTCTTATGGAAAAAGGCATTATAGAGCCTAAAGAGGCTGCTCCAGTAGCTCCTGAGATTGCCTTGCGCGGGGCAGCGCGACCAGCGAAAAGGGTCATTCCTTACCCCCCATTTATTACTCCGGTTATATTCCTGGTCAGCCTTTTTATTGCAATAATTTCATTTCCTTCGCAGCGGTCTGACTACACTGACAGAATTAAAACATCAGCGGACATAGATAACATAAGATTTATTATTGAGGCATACAAATATGAGAACGGCTCTTATCCACAATCAATCGATCCGATAACAAAAACGGCTGATTCGTGGGGCAGGCAGTATATCTATAAACCAGCGGCTGATGACTTTGTCCTCTTCAGCGCAGGACCTGACGGAAAAGAAGGCACAGCGGATGACATCTATTAAAAAAGATGCAAGATTCAAGATGCAGGATTTTAAGTTCTTATACGTAAGGTCTACTTTTATCATGTATCATGTATCGTGTATCATGCATCATAATCTATCTTTATGAAAAAAGCGGTTGTCCTTCTCAGCGGCGGGATAGATTCCTCCACAACAGCAGCAATAGCAAAGCACGAGGGTTATGAGGTTTATGCCCTGAGTTTTGATTACAATCAGAGACATAGAGTGGAGCTTGAGGCGGCAAAAAAAGTAGCTTCATCATTAAAAGTAAAAAAACATCTTGTAATAAAATTTGATTTGAGAGCAATCGGCGGCTCAGCGCTGACATCAGACATGGAAGTGCCAAAAGACCGTTCAGCGTTCAGCGTTCAGCGTTCAGCGAAAAACTCCAAACTCCAAACTACAAACTCCAAACTTATCCCTGTTACTTACGTCCCTGCACGCAACACAATCTTTCTTTCGTTTGCGCTTGGATGGGCAGAGGCGCTTAAGGCTGAGAATATATTTATCGGCGCAAACGCGGTGGATTACAGCGGCTATCCTGATTGCCGTCCCGAATATCTGAAGGCATTTGAAAGAATGGCAAACCTTGCAACTAAGGCATCGGTGGAAGGAAAAATCAGATTCAGCATTAAAGCCCCTCTTCTTCATCTTACAAAGGCAGAGATAATTAAGAAGGGCACAGCATTAGGGCTGGACTATTCGCTGACATGGAGGTGTTACGATCCGCAGCCTTTACCCCCCGAGCACCCCCTTACCAAGGGGGGGATTAAAGGGGGGGTAGTCTCAAGTCTCAACTCTCAACTCTCAACTCTGATTCCCTGCGGCAGGTGTGACAGCTGTCTCTTCAGGGCAAAGGGATTCAGAGAGGCAGGGATAAACCCCGTTAGAAAACGCAGACGGGGCATTCTTTCTAACGGGGTAAAAGATATATGAACCAGTTTTTACCTGAACTGCAGGAATTCACAAAAGAGCCGAAGATTGCCTATTTCTCAATGGAGATAGGGATTGCCAATAACATCCCCTCTTACAGCGGCGGCCTTGGAGTGCTTGCAGGAGATACAATCAAGTCAGGCGCTGACCTTAAACTCCCGATGGCTGCTGTAACCCTTCTCAGCAAAAAAGGATATTTCACACAGGAGATAGACGAAAGAGGAAGACAGACGGAGATGCCGACACTATGGGCGCCGTCAAAACACATGACCCTTCTCCCGGCAAAGGTATATGTTCAGATAGAAGGAAGAGACGTTGCAGTGCAGGCGTGGCTTTACATTGTAAAAAGTCTGACAGGCGGAAGCATCCCTGTGTTTTTTCTTGATACTGATATCGCAGAAAACTCTCCGGATGACAGGGAGATTACCTCCTGCCTCTATGGAGGCGACCATGTATACAGGCTCAAACAGGAAATTGTCCTCGGCATAGCCGGGGTAAGGATGCTTTATGAACTCGGATTTGAGATAAAAAAATACCACATGAATGAGGGACATGCCAGTTTTCTTACGCTGGAATTGCTGCTAAGATATAAACGGCCTATAGAAGATGTATGGGATGAACGGCTTGTGTGGGATGTTGACAGGGTAAAGGATATCTGCGTGTTTACAACCCACACTCCTGTTGAAGCTGGCCATGACAAATTCTCCTACGACCTGATTCTTAGAGTAATGGGAGAATTAATACCTTTAAATGTCCTGAAAGATCTTGGCGGTAAGGACAATCTAAATATGACTATGCTTGCTTTACACCTGAGCGAGTTTGTTAACGGAGTTGCCAAAAAGCACAGAGATGTTTCAAAAAATATGTTTCCGGGTTATGAGATATCCGCAATAACAAACGGCGTGCACAGCTATACCTGGACCTGCGACAGCCTGAAAAGGCTTTATGACAAATACCTGCCTGGCTGGGCTAATGAACCTGAACTTTTTGTGAGAGTAGGCCGTATCCCTGATGACGAATTATGGACAGCCCATATTGAAGCAAAAAAGGTTCTTATTGATTTTGTAAATTCAGAGACTAAGGCAGGCATGGACTATGACACCCTTACAATAGGATTTGCGCGCAGGGCCACTGCATACAAACGCGCCGACCTTATTTTCAGCGATATTGACAGACTTGAAAGAATTGCCTCTGGAAAGATACAGCTTGTTTATTCAGGCAAGGCGCATCCGAAAGACGACCACGGCAAATGGCTGATAGAAAAAATCCATGTAATAAAAGAAAAGTTAAAAGGAAAGATTAAAATAGCCTACCTGAAAAACTATGACATGGATAAAGCCCTCAAGCTCGTATCAGGCGTTGATATATGGCTTAATACACCTCTCAGGCCGCGCGAGGCATCAGGCACAAGCGGAATGAAGGCAGCTCATAACGGCGTAATAAACTTCAGCGTGCTTGACGGCTGGTGGATAGAGGGGCATATAGAGGGTTTTACAGGCTGGGCTATTGGTCCAAGCCCTACAGAGACAATGCTTACAGACGATGTTGAGGCAATAGATAAAAGAGACGCTGATGATTTATATAACAAGCTTGAGACCATCATAATCCCAATGTATTACAACGAAAGACACACATGGATAAGAATGATGCAGAATGCCATTGGTAAAAATGCCTACTACTTCAACAGCCACAGGATGATGAGAAGATACGTCACCGAGGCGTATATCAGATAACCCTCCTGCGCCAAATACCCTTTGAGCGATTAAGACGGCCATGAGTAAGGACACATTAGTTTCTATTTCTGTCATGCTGGCTTGTCCAGCATCCTTCTTTGAAGAAAGATTCCCGACAAGCGGGAATGACAAACTGTGTTGCCTTATTTATGACCGTCTCGGTAACTACCCAATCTCCACAAGCTTTATCTCAAATACCAGATTCTTTCCCGCCAACGGGTGGTTGCAGTCCATGATAAATGCCTTTTCTGTTTTGCCGGTGACTTTAACTGTTATAGGCATGCCATCTGCCCTGTACATCTGAAGCTGCTGTCCTATCTCAGGGTCAAAGTTTTCAGTCGCCTTATCTCTGCCAAATTCAAAAACCTTTTCTTCCAAGTAAATGCCGTATCCTTCTTCAGCGGGAATTCTGATTGTCTTTTCATCTCCGGCTTCCATTCCTATGACACCGTCTTCAAGCCCTTTCAAAAACTCTCCGCCGCCGACCTTGAATTCCAGAGAAGCGCCTCCTTCAGAAGAATCAAAGACTGTTCCGTCTTCAAGTCTGCCTGTGTAATAGATGCTTATTGTGTCTCCTTCTTTTACCTTTGCCATTTTTTCTCCTTTTAAATAGCTCTCAGCTGACAGCTATCAGCTTAAAGCTTTTTTGATAAAACATTGTAATACTCTATTTCAAGCAATCTCCGCTTTATATCAACGCCCGATGAGTAGCCTCCGATTGAGCCGGCAGACTCAATTATCCTGTGGCATGGCAGGACTATCGGAATCGGGTTCCTGCCAAGCGCCTGTCCTACTGCCCTGCTTGCCTTCGGACTCCCGATTTTTTCTGCAAGCCATTTATAACTGCGCGTCTCTCCGTATGGGATTTCTTTTAATGCAAGCCAGACTTTTTTCTCAAAATCCGTGCCTTCTAAAAAAACAGTGCCTTGCTTAAAATCTTTACTCTTGCCTTCAAAATAATTGTTCAGTTCTTTCTTGAATGATTCAGGCGCCTCGCCTCTTCTGCAATCCGGCTTTTCAAAGGATACCCCTGCAAGATTTTTTCCTGAAAATAAAAGGAACAGCCTTCCAACAGGGCTTTCAAAGATATCAAAGAAAAGTTCGCTGCCTGATTTCTTTGCTTTCATATGAAAATCCACCTCTTTGTCATTCTGGCTTGTCCAGCATCTTTCTTTAAGAGGGATTCCGAACAAGTCGGAATGACAGATAAGCAATACTTTTGCAAAAAATTCATATTAATGACTTTAGTCCAAGCACTTTTATTTTATCACAAGACGCATCTTCTTCCCAATCTCCTCCCAGTCTCTGACTTCCTCTGCTCCTTCCACTTCATTAAAACTGAACGCTTTCGGTTTGAATTCTTTTGCTGATTCTATAACTGTTTTACCGCCTATTACAGACTTAATCTTCAACCCTTTTTTATCCATTTCTTCAAACACATTCCCCTCTCTCCATGGAAGCAAGGGCGCCGCTGTGAATTCATTCTCCTTCAGCAGTTTTTTTAATGTCCTGATATCGAGAATCCCTGCCTGAAGATACACAATAGGGAATCTTTTTGCTATTGCCTTAATTATTTTCCGGCTGTCTTTCACCGGTTTGCCTGACATGGGCGCAAATATGCTTCCCTCAACATCAATGAAAACAATCCCTGCGCCTTTTTTAAGAGAAAGCAGGAAGCCGCTGTTTTTATCTTTGCCGGATACTACGGAGACTTTATGCAGTCCTGTTTTTTCCGCTCTGAATTCCTTGAAAGCAGCGCCGTCACCGCCTGAAAGCGACCTGCCTATGGATTTCCCGTTAACAGAAAATTCAACCAGCTCTCCGCCTTTGGTGAAGATCTTTCCCTTTGTCACAGCCTTGAGCATTAAAATATCTCCTGCAACAGATATCGAATCATAGAAGACTACCTCTGAATAAGTGAGCGAAGGCAAAAAAAGGAATGATAGAAAGATCACCCCAAAAAGAGCCGGGATAATGAATGTTTTGTATATCAGCCTGAAGCCCATTGTATAACTTTTGCGACTAAAAAGGCTATAAGACCACAGACAGGAAAGGTCAATATCCATGCAGTGATAACCTCTCGGGCAAGCCCCCATCGGACTGCTGAAAGCCTGCGTGAGGCTCCAACACCCATAATACTTGTGTTGATTGTATGCGTCGTGCTAAGAGGAATACCAAGACGCGATGCAAGCTCTATACAGGTGGCGGCTCCGGTCTCAGCAGCAAAACCGTGATATGTCTCGAGTTTTACCATGTTTATGCCCATGGTTTTGATTATGCGCCACCCGCCTATAGAAGTTCCGATTCCCATTATTACAGAACAGAGTAGTATTATATCCCATGTTATCTTGAACTCGGGAAGAATTCCCCCTAATACAAGGGTAAGTGCAAATACCCCAATAAACTTCTGTCCGTCATTACTTCCATGACTGAATGCCATAAATGCAGCGGACAGCATCTGCAACCTGCCGAAAAATTTTCTTGCCTTCCCCGGCGTTACATTTTTAAAGGCACGGGCAATAATAAGTGTCAGTAGCCAGCCGCCGCTGAAACCAAGAAATGTCGAGAATGCAAGACCAATAAGCACCTTCTGCCATCCTGCCCAGAGTAAAACAGAAGGCCCAGCAGTAGCAATTCCTGCGCCTGCAAGTCCTGCCACAAGCGCATGGCTCTCACTCGTAGGAAGACCATAACGCCATGCCAGAGTGCTCCAGAATATAATCCCTACCATGGCTGCCCCGACAGTTGTGAGATTAATGATTTCAGGTTTGACTATGCCCTTGCCTATCGTTGCCGCTACGGCAGTGCCTGACATGGCTCCGAGTATATTGAGTATCGATGCCATCACCACTGCTGTCTGTGGCTTGAGCACCCTTGTCGAAACAACAGTTGCAATGGCATTCGGAGCATCTGTCCATCCATTTACGAATTCCGCGGCAAGCACTAATGCAAGCACGATAATCAGGACAACAGACATCTCAGCCATTCAGTTTTCTCCTTCTGTAATCTGCATGAGCGCTTGATAATGATAGATCTCGGATGAGAATATTCTAAGAATATTTGAGCACAATCGCCTCAAGCACGTTAGCAACATCCTCGCACTTGTCGGAGGCATCCTCAAGATGTTCGTATATTTCCTTCCATTTTATTATAAGGATAGGGTCTTTCATACCGTCAAACAGCGCTCCGAGCGCATCCCTGAAATCCCTGTCAACCCGGTTTTCCAGCCTGTTTATCTCTATGCACAACTCCTGCACATGGGAGTAATTTTTTTCTTTAAGTTTTCTTATTGCCTTATGTATGGCCTCAGCTGTTAAAAGAAGGTCCTTCGACATGGAAATTGCCTCTTTTGTAGACTCCTTTATCTTAAACACTGTGAGCCTGTCAACTGCACCCCATATCAGGTCAAGGACATCATCAAGGCTTGAGGCAAGGGCATGTAAATCTTCTCTGTCTATGGGAGTAATAAAGGTCTTGTTGAGCTTTTTCATTATATCGTGGGTCAGCATATCGCCGTCCTGCTCAACCTCATATATCTCCTTTGCCCTCGCTTCAATATTGTCAAAGTTTTCCATAAGAGAAACAAGGAGGGTCGCTGCCTTTGTGACATTTAATGCAGCCCGGTCAAAAATCTCGAAAAAGTCTATTTCTTTAGGAAAGAATTTCATATCTGTTTTTGTTGTTTAATAGCATATAAGAAACAAAAGCGTGATGTCAAACAAAACCTGTGACAATTCGCACTTGACCAAAATGCTCCTTAAAATTTACAATTATTACTTGCAGGGCCCATAGCTCAGCTGGTAGAGCTACCGGCTCATAACCGGTTGGTCCCAGG
>CAZHHV010000051.1:0-12216 GCA_964532335.1 uncultured Nitrospiraceae bacterium | reverse complement strand
AACAGCACATCAGGCGGAATTGGGAAAAACGATGATTCTGCAAATGCAAGCAGAAACAATGCAGGAATGCCATAGGGAGTATTTGCCCAGTGCAAAACCCAATCGTATAATCTCTTTAAAAATCGCATAAAATAAGTTTGTTCATCAAATCGAGCCTCCAATTATAGTTTTATTCGGATATTAAGGTCAACAAATTTATAAAATTTAACACAAACCTCCTGTGCCTTTCTATCCATTTAATAATTATGTTAATAATCAAATAGTTGTTGGATATAACATAATGTATTACTTTAATTATTATCGGCAACTATTGTCATTTTTATGTCTTTTGGTAATGAAAATTATTCGATTTTACCAACTTTTTATCGCTGAAACCCAGAAATCTATTGAAATTTTATGTCTTTGTAAGGTATTTTATTAGTCCAAAACTAAATCCTTAATGCTTGGAGGATATTTGAATGTCAAAGACAGCTAAAAAATACGTTTACTTTTTCAGTAATGGAAAAGCGGATGGAAGAGGCGATATGAAGGACCTTCTCGGAGGCAAAGGCGCAGGGCTTGCCGAGATGACTAATCTTAAAGTGCCTGTTCCTGCCGGGTTCACGATTACCACAGATGCATGCAACGAATATTTTAAGAACAAAAAGAAGTATCCGCAGGGAATGTGGGAGCAGGTTCTTGCAAATCTGAAAAAAATAGAAAAGGCGATGGGCATGAAATTTGGCGACCATACCAATCCCCTGCTCGTTTCAGTTCGTTCAGGAGCTAAGTTCTCAATGCCCGGCATGATGGACACTGTATTGAACCTTGGGCTTAATGAGACAACCATAAGGGCGATTATAAAAAAGACAAAGAATGACAGGTTCGCCTATGATGCGTACAGAAGGTTTATAACAATGTTCGGAAACATTGTTATGGGTGTTGACAGGCAGAAATTTGAAAGAGCCCTTGAAGATATAAAAGAAAGAAAGGGCGTACATCTTGATACTGACCTTACTGCAGCTGACCTTAAAGGCGTTGTGGATGAATTTAAGGTTATTTATAAGCGCAGTACAGGAGAAACCTTCCCTTCTGACCCATATGAGCAGCTTAAAAAGGCTATAAATGCGGTGTTCAGCTCATGGTTCGGAGACAGGGCTGTAAAATACAGAAAGCTTAACAACATACCTGAAAACCTCGGCACTGCGTGCAATGTGCAGGCAATGGTCTTCGGGAATATGGGAGACAACTCAGGTACTGGCGTTGGTTTCACAAGAGACCCGTCCACGGGACAGAAGAAATTCTTTGCTGAATGCCTTATTAATGCGCAGGGCGAAGACGTTGTTGCCGGAATCAGGACTCCGCTCCACATCAACGAGTTGAAGAAAAGGCTTCCAAAGGCATACAACGAGCTTGACAGGATTTATAAAAAGCTCGAAAAACACTACAAGGACATGCTTGACATAGAGTTTACTGTTCAAGAAGGCAAACTATATATGCTCCAAACAAGAGTCGGAAAAAGGACAGCTGCATCAGCCTTAAAAATAGCCATTGACATGGTAAAAGAGGGTCTGATAGACAAAAAGACAGCGATATTAAGAATAGACCCCCGGCAGATTGACCAGCTTCTCCATCCGATGATAGATCCGAAAGCAAAAATCAGCGTAATAGCAAAAGGGCTTCCGGCCTCGCCCGGCGCTGCAGTCGGAAAGGTAGTCTTTACAGCAGACGAAGCAGAGAAAGCCGCTGAAAAAGGCGAAAAAGTAATCCTTGTAAGGACAGAGACATCACCTGAGGATATCGGCGGAATGCATGCTGCGCAGGGCATTCTAACGGCAAGAGGCGGGATGACATCACATGCCGCTGTTGTAGCAAGAGGAATGGGAAAATGCTGCATTGCAGGCTGCGGCGCAATAAACATAAACGAGAGTCAGAGATATTTCACAGTAAACACAGCCACTCTCAGAGAAGGAGATTACATAACTCTTAACGGCACAACAGGAGAGGTCATTCTCGGCGAGGCTCCGCTTATAACTCCTGAACTCACAGGTGATTTCGGCATATTCATGAAATGGGTTGATGAATACAAAAAAATCGGGGTTCGGACAAACGCAGACACGCCTCATGATGCGGCAGTAGCAAGAGATTTCGGAGCGCAGGGAATCGGGCTTTGCAGGACAGAGCATATGTTTTTTGATCCTGAAAGGATAAGAGCAGTCAGGGAGATGATACTTGCGGATGATACAGAGGGAAGGCAGGCAGCGCTTGCCAAACTCCTTCCGATGCAAAAGGGAGACTTCAAGGGCATATTCAAGGCAATGAAGGGCCTTCCTGTCACAATCAGGCTTCTGGACCCTCCTTTGCATGAATTCCTTCCGCATACCGATGAAGAACTTAAAACGCTTGCGCATCAGATGGAAGTCCCTGTTGACAAGCTTAAATCCAGAAACAAGGTATTGCATGAGTTCAATCCAATGCTCGGGCACAGGGGATGCAGGCTCGGCATAACCTACCCTGAGATATACGCAATGCAGGCACAGGCAATTATGGAGGCTGCATGTGAGCTTCAAAAGCAAAAGGTTAAGGTAATACCTGAGATAATGATACCTTTGGTGGGCCACGTGAATGAGCTTAAGATGATGAGAGAGCTTGTCATCAAAGTTGCAGATGACGTCCAGAAGAAGTATAAAATAAAAGTAAATTACACTGTAGGAACAATGATAGAACTTCCAAGGGCTGCAATAACAGCAGACGAGATTGCAGCGCAGGCAGACTTCTTCTCATTCGGCACAAATGACCTGACACAGACGACATTCGGCCTTTCAAGGGATGACTCAGGAAGGTTCCTGCCCTATTACGTTGAAAAGGGAATACTTGAGGATGACCCGTTCATCACACTTGACGAGGGCGGAACAGGGCTCATGATGAAGATAGCCATAGAAAAAGGCAGGAAGGTAAAAAAAGACCTGAAGATGGGAATCTGCGGTGAACACGGCGGCGACCCACGGTCTGTTGAGTTCTGCCACAAGGTCGGCTTAAATTATGTAAGCTGCTCGCCTTACAGGGTTCCTATTGCAAGGCTTGCAGGCGCACAGGCAGCTTTGAAGGAGAAGTCGGGAGGCAAAGACCTGAGCAAATCAACGGTATAAAGTTAATATCTCCTGTCCTTAAAAGGAGGCTTAGGATTAAAAATGAATTCAACAGGGCATAAACTTTTCCGTTTATGCCCTGTTTTGTTTTAATGATGATAGTCAAGGAGTGTTAATATATCGACGCTGTAATTAATAGTTCCCGTTTAATTTCCATTATTTTTCAGCCCCCTGCTTATTTTTTCTGCTAATACCATTTTATAAATATCCTTTAAAATCAATGGGCAAGCAACTACTGCTGATGATTGTATCAACTTTGGATGATTTAAAGTATCAGGTAACTGCACATTCATATTGACAAGTGGATATAAAGTGTGCTATCTTAAACTAAACATCAAAACTCTTGGAGGGTATATGAAGATAAAAGAAGAATTAATCAATGAAGTAGTCGAAAGGGTTAAGTTTCCGGAAAAACAACAGTTGGTGCGTACGACCCTTAGGTTCAGCAGAAAAGGACATGAGGCAATTAAAAAACTATCTAAATTGCAGGGTGAAAAAATTGCAGATATCTTTGATACAGCCGTTGAAGCATATGAAATACTTGAAGGAAAAATAGAAAGTTTTCCATAGCTCGTCAACAAGGAAGGCGAGACAATACGCAAGACGTATATTATTAGAAAAAATACGCTGTCAAAGATAACTGACCTTGCGAAGAAGAATAGAATTTCACGAGACCAATTCATAGATACAATTGCCCGACTTCTTTTAGTTGTTGTCGATAGCGAAACTGCAAGGAAAACTGAAAAATATCGCGATGCCCTTTTTGATATTATAAATCCATTTTGGGAGTATGCAGAAGGAATAGGAAAAAAACTTGAAGAAAAATTGGGCATGAATGATCCTGTGGTGTCCCGTTTTAGCGTAATTTTAATCCATATCATGGAAATCTCAAGTGATATAGATGAATTCTTGTCTAAAGGAACACCAATCGAACCGTAAGAAAAGGAGGGGCAAGTGAATCTAACTCATCATTGTTTAGTGCGTTGTAAACAGAGAGCAGTAAAAGAAACGAGTATCGAACTAATAAAATCTTTAGGTACTAAAGTCACAAAGCCAGGAGGTGTTTGCGAATATTTCATATCGAGAAAGGATAAACAAAAGGCGGTTGAAGCTTTGAAAAAATGTATTCAAAGTCTGGATAGGCTTGAGGGGAAAGCAATAATTATAGACGAAGACGATAACGAAGTAATAACAACTTATCATAAAAAACGATAGGAGGTTTGTAATGGATATTGAAGAAGAAGAAATAAAAAAATTGTTAAACAAACTTAGTCCGTATGAACGTGAAAAGTTGCTTAAGAATCTCGATAGAATTAATTTTAAGTTTAGAATTACCAAGTCATTTTTAAGCTACGATAATCATCCAATTACAATTCCTAAATACTTTTATCCATTCTTAGATATTCATGGAATCATAAAAAACCGCGATGCAACAATCGTTTTTCCTGATGGCTCGACGGCAGAAGGTTTCATCTATTATTTAAATAAGGGGTGGGGAGGAGAATACCATCAGATAAGAATAAGAAATCCTTATTCTGGTTTAGGCATAAGTCACTATAAAGTTGGCGACGTTATAAGAGTTGAAATTTTTAAGATCGGAGGAAATACACATATTGAGCTATCCAATTTATAGAGACAAATAGTGATAATAGTATTATCTCGCTGTTTATTATGAATTATATCGCGTAATGTGAAGGGATCGTATAATCCGCATTTGCGGGTTGATTTTAAAAATACTTGGATGGAAAGAAAGTTTATAAGAATTACGTTGAAGTTGTCGGGGAGTCGTATTATTTTGAGTATCCTGAAACATGGTTTATTGACATTATACTCAATATTCAGGCTGCCAAAAAAGACGATGCCGTATTAGCTAAATCAGGCGATTACAAGAATAAGCTAATTAAATTCCTTATTGCTGAAGGCATACCTGAAAAACAACTGTTTTACGCTGGCACAGGCGCTTATACTCCATGGTGGGAAAGGAGCCGAAAGAATAAAAAGGGGATTAATGTTTCTCATAAGGTAACCATCAGGACAGATGACAGATATAAAGCATATAAGGCTTTAGAAAGAGCAGAGTGGTTAAACAAGAAGGACAAGAGAATATCAATCCAGATTGACGAGAGAAAACCAATTTTTAAAGTAAAAGATAAGGATGTTCTGAAAGCAAGAGAGTCAGCTTGCAAAAATGCGCTTGAAAAAGCAAAGAATTTAGCCGCCAGTCTGGGTATGAAAGTCGGGGAGCCATTGGAGATTCAGGAATTTGCAAAAGAATCCAGGGGCTCTGGTAACTATGGAGATAGAGATTGGGAAACTATTTCTGGGTTTACATGTTATGCTCCTTCGAGAGTTGGCTCGGATGATGACATTAATATTGAGTTGAAAGGTAATGAAAGGATAGTTTATCTGAAATATAGAGTCGCTTTTGAGTTAATCCCCAGTTAAAACAGAATCCGCAGCGGCAGGTGACACTTTCAGGGGGCAAGGTTTTTGAGAGCCTTGCCCCTCTGTTTTTCTGTTAGGCTGGATTAAGGCAAATTGTGTATAATTAAATTGAATAAAAGCACACGGAGGCAAGTTATGAAAACTATTTTAGGTTTTGTGTCTTTTTTGATTTTTATTTTAACTTCATCTGCGGTTAAGGCAGAGTGCATCAGGTGCCTCAATGATGGTGGCTCTGATTTAGTATGCAAGAATGATGCAGTATTTGACCTTATAAAGAAATGTGGCGAGCCAGATTATACGGTAAAAGCATCCGATAAAACAGGAGGTGTCTTTCAAAGCAAAACCAAAAAAGAGGGTCCCAATTTAAAAACAACGGGCTCTTTTGCTGCCGTTACTGAATCAGTTGACAAATGGTTTTATAACTGTGGGCAAGGGCAATTCGATAAAATTATTGAAGTATCAGGGGGAAAGGCAATTTCTATTAAGACTGGCCGTAGTAAGGGGACTGGGAAAGAGAAATGCTTGTAATTGTTTTTGGGAACACATGTTGAGGTGATTGAGAGAAAGGGGGCGAAGGGACATCCCATATTTCCTTAACGTTAGGCAACATTTTGGAGGAAAGAACAATGAAGAAGCGTAGAGAAAAACAGGAGGAGAAAATATGCATACTCAAAGTGACTCTAAGTGATGTGTTTGGAAGGATTAGAGGAACGCCCCACAGGATTTTGGCGATTCCAGAAAGGTTTACATTGTACGGACTTGCAGAAGAAATAGTAGATGCATTTGACTTTGATTTTGATCACTGTTTTGGGTTTTTCGATAACTTGAAATTATGGACGGAATCGAATGAGTGTTACGAATTGTTTAAAGACATAGAAAAGGAGCAAGGGTTAGAGCCAACTTATTGTAAGAGTGTGAAAAAGACAAGGGTCGGTGGAGTATTCAATGAGATAGGGAAAAAGATGTTGTTTCTTTTTGATTATGGCGATGAATGGCGCTTCATTGTTGAACTTAAAGGAATAGAATCGCCTAAGCAAGATACAAATTATCCGCTCATTTTAGAATCTATAGGGAAGGCCCCACCACAGTATGGTGAGATAGATGAAGATTAATTATAGAGAAACATCGCCTAACAGAGCGTATCTGGCTTCGGTGCTTCGCACATCCGCCCAAATTCCTCGTTTCACTCGGAACTTCAGATACGTTCACCCTCTCCGCAAGGCAGATGACAACTTTCAGAGGGGCAAGGTTCTTGAGAGCCTTGCCCCTCTTTTTTCCCTGACATATAACTTGCAGGCATGGTAAAATTAAGCAACCGGAAGGAGGTGATGGAGATGTCATCAATCAAAGAATCCATTTTATCTATGGTAAAAGAGATGCCAGACAACGCCACTTTAGAGGATGTCATGGAATCCCTTTATGTAAAGCAAAAAATATTGAAAGGTCAAAAACAGCTTGAAAATGGGCAGTATTATAATCATGAAGAGGCGAAGGAAATACTGAAAGAATGGCTAAAATAAGATGGTCAAAAGATTCAATTGATGACCTAAAAGAAATCTGCAAGTTTATTGCTGAAGACTCTTTGTATTACGCTAACATCTTTCAGAATAGAATCTTTGAAATAGTAGAGCATCTGGAATCATTTCCAGAAATGGGACGAAAGGTTCCGGAAGCCAATGACCCCAATGTGAGAGAGTTAATATATAAAAACTACAGAATAGCGTATCAAATTAAAGAGGACTATTTGGAAATCATCACAGTGATCCATGGCAGCAGATTGTTAAAATTAAAATCTTCAAATAACTGAATATCAACTCATCGGACATTAGTGATAAAAGATGCGTGTGTATTTCATAAGACTCTTATTATTATTCCTTTCCTCATTTTTATTCATCTTTGCAACTTCTCCGTCTCCCTCTCTCGCCAACAAATATTCCATCATCGTAAAAATCTCTGAGCAGAAACTATATCTCATGAACGGCAATGATGTGTCAAAGGCATATCCGGTTTCCACATCCAGATACGGCATCGGAAATAAAAGGAAAAGCTTCAAGACCCCTATTGGGATTCACCGGATTGCGGAGAAGATAGGCAACAACGCTCCGCTTGGAGCGATATTCGACAGCAAGAGAAGATCTACAGGGGAAACATCAATTATTTATACCGATGATACAAAGCTGAGTGAAAATTATGAGCTTACGCGCGTCATCTGGCTTGAAGGCATGGAGCCCGGAATCAACAAAGGCAAAGGCATTGATTCGTATAAACGCCTTATCTATATTCACGGCACTGCCGAAGAAGGGCTTATCGGAACTCCTGCATCAATCGGATGCATAAGGATGAAAAACAGCGACGTCGTTGAGCTTTTCAGTCTGGTAAGCATCGGAATGATTGTTGAGATAAAGGAATAACCTACTTGATTGCCAGCATCCTGTCAAGAGCACGTTTTGCAGGTATCCTGATGTGGTCCGGAACTTTGATTATATAGTTATTCTCTTTTAGTGCCCTCAGAACGCTCTTAAGCGTTGTCTTTTTCATGTTCGGGCAGATCATGTCTTTTCTTAAGGGGTAAAAGACCTTGCCGGGATTTTCCTTTCTCAGCCGGTACAGAAGGCCGATCTCTGTTCCTGCAATAAACTCCTTTGCAGAAGATGACGCGGCAAACCTGAGCATTCCTGACGTGCTCGTAACATGGTCAGCCATATCAAGCACCTCAATCCTGCATTCAGGATGCGCCATCAAAACAGCATTGGGATGCTCTGCCCTCGCCTTCTTAACATCTTCCGGCGTTACTCTTTCATGAACATGACAGAAACCGTCCCATGCAATCACCTGCTTTTTTGTATTCCTCGCTGCCCACATGGAGAGATTTTTATCAGGTATGCATATCACCTTATCGGATGGAAGGGATTCTATCACCTTCACGACATTTGCGGATGTGCAGCATATATCGCTTTCCGCCTTCACGTCTGCGGTTGTATTCACATAAGTGACAACAGGAACTCCTGGATGCTGTGCCTTTATGTCGCGGAGGGTGAATTCAGGAGGATAAACATAAGGCGGCGGATTATCGAATCCCGGAAAACTCTTTCGCACAGGCCTCGCAGAATCAACTCTTATCATATCTGCCATAGGACAGCACGCATCAAGTTCCGTGAGCAGGACTGTTTTTTCAGGCGAAAGAATTGATGCGCTCTCAGCCATGAAATTAACGCCTGCAAAGACTATCACATCGCACTTGACTGTGGATGCAGTCCTTGAAAGCTCAAGCGAATCACCGACAAAGTCAGCAATGTCCTGCACTTCGTCCCTCTGATAGTTGTGGGACAGGATTATTGCGCACCTCTGTTCTTTCAGCTTCAGAATTTCTTCTCGTTGCGAGTCGATCCCAACTTGAAGAGAGATATTATCTGCAGACATCTAAAACCTGACTGAATTGGCTTTATTATTGTAAAGAGGGAAATTTGTGAAGAGGACTGTTCCATCGTCCATTATTATCTTGTATATAGGCTCTGATTTTTTCATTTTATTCGAGCCTGAAAAAGAGATGTCAGTTCTTCCCTTATATATCGCAAGCACTTTTCTTACATATTGTCTTGTCTCTGCGATTGGAGGAACTGAGCCGTGCTTTTCGACAGTCTTGGGCCCTGCATTATACGCTGCAAGCGCAAGGGTTAAGTTGCCGTTAAATCTTTCAATGAGGTATCTCAAGTATCTTGTTCCTCCGTCTATGTTTTCTTCTGGGTCAAACGGATTTTTCACCTGAAGGTCATTTGCGGTTCCCGGCATCAGCTGCATAAGCCCCATTGCGCCTTTTCTTGAAACAGCGTGAGGATTGCCGTTTGATTCTGCCTTTATAACAGCAGTGACAAGAGAGGGGTCTACCTCATTCTCTTTTGCTTTTTGGTTAATTATGGGGTGGTAGCTGTCGTTATGTGGTGTTGGAGTGTTATAAGCAACTTTTACAGACTTGCTGTTTGATGAAACAGCCTTATTATTCTTCTCTTTTGTTTTTATTGCCTTCGCCGCCTTTTTCCCCTGCGGGACATCCGTGTAAAGAACAACTCCGTCTTCTCCGACATATTTGTATATGCCGGCTTCTGCAACGCCGCAGATTAAGAATAAAATCACCACTGTCTTCAGAATTATCATCCTGACCAAATATTACCATTTCACTCTGTGTCTGTCAACCTGAAATGACTACTTAGGCTGGTCTCTCTTATCTTTTGCTCTACTGAACAAGCCGATTTTTGTCCATAGATAGAACAGGCTCTTCACGCTTTTGACAGCAACAAGGAGGTCATTCAGGCTCCTTAGTTCAAGAAGTTTTTTAAGGATAAACGACGGCCTGGAATAGAATCTCCTGAATGCTATCTGCCTGAGTTGCAGAATCTCATCCCTTGTCATTGTATATGGTATGAATGCAGCGCCCTGATATGTATAGTCTGTAAGTTCATCTGATATTTTCCCGTATCTATCCAGGTTGTCATAAAGGTATGTGCCGGGGAACGGAGTGATGGCATGAAAGTTTGCCATATCAGGGTTAAGGTCTACGGCAAATTCAATGGTCTGAAGGCCTTCCTCAAAGGTCTCGCCCGGGATACCGAACATAAAAGGGGTGCTGACCTTGAGTCCGACATCCTTGGCTGCCTTTACAGCCTTTCGAATCTGTTCAAGGGTTGTACCTTTTTTTATGGCATTAAGATTTTTCTGAACGCCGCTTTCTGCTCCGAATAATATTGCCCAGCATCCTGCATCTTTAAATGCCTTTAATAAAGGCTTATCCACCTGATTGACACAGGCAGAGGCAAACCAGGTGAAATCGAGCTTGCGCTCCTTTATTTCCTGAGCTATTTGCATTGCCCTGTCATAATCAGCAGCAAAAGTGTCGTCTATGAATTTTATCTCCCTGTAACCCTGTGAAATGCAGTATTCTATCTCCTTCACTACATTTTCAACACTGCGGTATCTGATCCCGCTTTTCCTCTCCTTGTCTATCTGAAAGCAATATATACATCTTCTGTTACAGCCCCTTGAGGTCATCAGAACAGCCACTGGCCTTCTCTTATATGTAGCCGGCGGAGGAATATACAGATTTGCCTCACCTAAAAGCTCTCTGGAAGGAAAAGGCAGGGAATCAAGGTCTGTAATTAACGGCCTTGAAGGATTTTTTATAATCTCTTCCCCTGCCCTGTAAATTACACCCAAAACCCCCTCAAGGCTTTTACCTGCGTAAAGCCGCTCTATTATTTCAAGAGATGTAAACTCGCCTTCTCCTGTGACTATGGCATCAAATGCTTTACCTGCATCTTCAAGGCAGCGCTCCTGTACTGCAATAGGATAAGGGCCCCCGGCGCATATAAAGACCTCATCGTTAAATATCCTCTTAAAATCACCTGCCGTCTTTTTTGCCTTCTGCCAGCCAAAGGTTGTTGAATAAATACCAATAAATGCAGGTTTGAATTCCTGTACTTCCCTGAGTATCTTCTCATGGGCCATGAAGGCGCCGTTAAAGAACTTAACCTCATGCCCTGCCCTTTGAAGAACAGCGGCAACGTAGAGAGTCCCCAAGGGCTGCCAGTAGTTAATCTGTGAGCTTGCCGTCTTTGAAGAAAAGATATCTTCAGGCACCCATGAGGGTATTACTAACGCACATCTCATCGGGAAATTCTTTCCCCCCGTGTCATTACGAGCGTAGCGAAGTAATCTCGTCTCCGTCTATCAGAGAGATTGCTTCGTTGGTCATTCCGACCTCCTCGCAATGACATCCATTAGGGCTTGTTTGTTTTGCTATAATTTTCTCCGCTGTATTTATTCCGGACTCTATCGCATGGTCCATATTATAGTATCTGAACATTCCCCCTCTGCCCGCAATATGGAGATTCCTGAACCTGCCTAGATAATCATACAATTTATCGCTAAGTTCCTTATAGCCTACCTCAAACAAGGGATATGCCTTAGGCACCCTTACTACAGCGCTGCCTATCACTTCATGCTTTTTAATAAACCCGAGATGTTCCAAATTTTCAACAGTAATATCAACAAGCCGCTCATTACTCTCGTTCCATATCCTGTCACCCTTAAAACTGAAGAACTCCGCCACAATAAGCGTCTTGCCTTCAGGGGCCATCTTTTCACTCCAGTTAGTGGGTTCGTGGATTCTTCCAAATGGTATCTTTTGCTCAGGGATGTAAATCCATGTCTGGTCTGTAACCCTTTTTCTGTCTATCATTATCGTCACTATTACAATGTCCCTGAACTTCAGCCTTGAAGCTGCATCCAGAATATCATCCGGAGGGGACGGATTAAGCATCATGACCAGCTTATTCATTGGTATGCTTGATATGATTTCCTTCCCATGTATTACACGGGAATGCAGCTGGTTCCTGACCTCAATACTATCTATCTTAAAATCAGAGTGGTTAATAGATTCCACACCCGTATCAGTAAACACATAATTGTGCCTGCCTATCTCCTCCCTCAACCTGTCGGAAATGCGGCCGATGCCTAATTGCGGATATAGGAACCTGTCGGCAAGGGTTGGCACATCTTGTCCGTTCAATTTGAAAAAGGCATTTTTGATTGCCTTGGCAAGAGAAAGTCCTTTAATGCGCTGGGCAACCCATTCAGCGCTTATCCTCGT
>CAZHHV010000050.1:9602-12565 GCA_964532335.1 uncultured Nitrospiraceae bacterium | reverse complement strand
TTTCTTAGCTTACAGGAAGGAACATAAATTCATGAAAGGGCGTGCCTTGCACGCCCTTTTTTGTTTTCAAGGATAGGTTGAATTGCCATTGCATTATGACAAGGAGAGTTAAATATGTTTTGTAATAGGCGAATCTGCAAGCATGAAAGAATTCTGGGGATTTTCTTTTTTATTTTCTTTTTGTTTTTAGCGCAGAATGCGTTCTCACAGTCTAAAAAATTGGTGGCAGTCCTCGCATTTAAAAATCTCACAGGCGACCCTTCTTCGGATTACATCTGCTCGGGTTTTGGAGAAACCTTAACAACAAAGCTGTTTAAAGTCAAAGGACTTGAGCTTATAGAAAGGATGCAGCTTATAAAAGTCTTGGAAGAACAAAAATTGCAGCTTTCAGGACTCGTGGATGAAAAAAGCGCTGTAAAAGCAGGTAAACTCTTCGGCGTTCAATATGTAGTAATCGGCTCTATTCAAAAAGCAGGAAGCGCATTGAAAGCAGACACAAGACTGATAAGCGTGGCGACAGGAAAGATTGAGGCTGCTAATGATGTTGCCGGGAATTATGAAAATATGTTTTCCCTGCAGGAAGAATTGGCTTTAAAGCTTATAAAAAGTTTTGGAATTTCTCCTACAGAAAAGGAACGGGTTGAGATTGTCAAGAAACCCACAGAGAATCTTTCTGCGTATGAATGGTATGCCAAAGGTGTAAGTTTTTTTGAAAAATCCCAATACAATGATGCTATAAAATGTTTCAAGACTGCAATTGATTTAGATACAAGCTATGCAGATGCCATAACATATCTTGGAGAATCTTACAGCAGGAAAAGTCTATTTGACGAAGCTATGAGCGCTTACAGACAAGCTCTTAGTATTTATGGAGATAAGGGCGACGAAAGCGGAAGGGCTAAAGTATATATCAAAGTCGGCGAGTTTTATATTTTAAAAGGCAATTATGATACTGCGCTGGAGTATCTGGAGAAATCGCTGAAAATAGCTGAAAAGCTTGGAGACGAATCAGTAATCGCAGATGCCTTAGGCGACATTGGGGCAGCCTATCACTATAAAAGCAAATTTAAAAAAGCATTAGCATACTATGAGGATGCTTTGAAATTGTACGAAAGACTGGGGAAGGAGAGAGATAGTGCACAGACTTATTTAAATATCGGTTCAGTTTATCTGTTTGAGGGTAATACTGGAAAAGCGAGAACGGTTTATAACGAGTTATTAAAAACATTTGAAAGGCTTGGAGATCTATATACTACGGCAGCAATATACACCAATATGGGGTCAGCTTACGGGAAAGAGGGCGATTATGATAGTGCAATGGCGCACTTTAAGAAATCATTGGAAATAAATGAAAAAATTGGTAACGAGCTTGGAAAAATGTACGCTTATATAGAAAGTGCCGGGCTTTATCGTAAAAAAGGTGACAAGTTGGAAGAGTTGGATTATGTTGAAAGGGCTATTGAGATAGCATGCAGGATAGGGCATGGTATGTGTCAAAACTTGAAAGAGTGGAAAAGGAAGTTGTAAGAATACCTAAGTAATGCAAGAATCAAGAATAAAGAAATAAGGTCAGAGACCGTTAAACCAACTGCTGGGGAACATAAACAGGGTCAGCGACTGTTATTTTGAATCACGAAGGAATTGGGGTAAAGCCGAAATCATTTTATTAGGATACAGGGCCAGCGCCTATAATGTTTGACTTGGTTTTTCTGGTTATAAGAAAATGGGGTCAGGTCTTGAAACATGACTTTTGGAAAAATGCCTGCATTTCTTGCCTATTCAGGACTTTTTCTCCAACAGAAATATTCGGCAAAATTATGCCAGCTTGTTAACGGATTGATGTAAATGGTATATTTTAGATATTGAGGAGGTGATTTAAATGGCAGGAGCAAAACAGCAGGTTATCCAGATGATTCAATCTCTGCCTGAAGAGGTCTCTATTGATGACATAATGGCAGAGCTATATTTCAAGTTACAAGTTGATGCAGGCTTGAAAGAATTAGATGCAGGGAAAGGAATCCCTCATGAAGAAGTTGAAAAGCGGATGTCCAGATGGCTTACGGCATAAAATGGTCGCCGAGGGCTGCTTCCCATTTTGAAGACATCTGTGATTACATCGCAAAAGATTCAAGACATTATGCTTCTCTTTTTGCGAAGAAAATTGTTTCAATTATTAAAACCATTCCTCAGTTTCCAAAAGCAGGACGCATTGTTCCAGAATATAATGACGAGAATTTGAGAGAGAAGATTTATGAGAATTATAGAATTGTTTACCGTATTAACAATGAGATTATTGAAATTGTTGCGATCTGTCATGGAGCAAGGCAATTAGAAAATATTCTATGGACATAACTGGAGCCAGCGACTGTTATTTTGAATCACGAAGGAATTGGGGTAAAGCCGAAATCATTTTATTAGGAAAGCAGGGTCTGCTCCTGTTATATTTGACTTGGTTTTTCTGGTTGTGATAGAGTAGTTTTATGCAGACAGTTACTATCTCTAAAAAAGAATATAAAGAACTGGTTGAGAAAAAGCTGCGCTATGAACATCTCCATCAGATAATTGAAGAGGATATTTTTTCTCCCCCTCCTACAAAAGACATCAAGGAACTCATTAAGGCTTTTCAGAAAACAGGGCTTTACAATCAGAGGTTTATTGACAGCCTTGAAAAAGGACTAAAGCGTTCCGCATATTTTAAATGAAAATCCTTCCGCTACTCCGAAACTCCTTTCAGAAAGCAGAAAAGGTTATAATACTCATCTATGGAATTTGCGCCTAAGTGGATAGCATGGGAAATAACGCGGAGATGCAATCTCCGTTGTGTGCATTGCCGTTCATCGTCAGAGATGGAGATAAAAGGGCATCCTGATTTTCCTCTCTCAGAGGCTTTCAGGATAATAGATGACATTGTAAGCTATGCAAAACCTGTTATAGTGCTTTCAGGCGGTGAACCATTGGTAAGA
>CAZHHV010000050.1:0-9592 GCA_964532335.1 uncultured Nitrospiraceae bacterium | reverse complement strand
TCTGGTAAGGGAAGATGTATTTGAGATTGCAAAATACGGCACAGAAAAAGGGCTGCGAATGTGCCTTGCGACAAACGGCACGCTGGTTACAGGTGAGTCCTGTGAAAAGATAAAGAGTTCAGGAATTAAAATAGTCTCGCTTAGCATTGACGGCTCTAACGAGGCGGTGCATGATGATTTCAGGAGCCAGAAGGGAGCATTTTCAGGAACAATAAATGCTGTAAGGCTTTTTAAGAAGCACGGGATAGAATTTATCATTAATTCTTCTTTCACAAAAAGAAATCAGGAAGAGATACCCAAGGTATATAAACTTGCAAAAGTACTCGGCGCAACAGCTTGGTATATGTTCATGATAGTGCCTACCGGAAGGGGTGAGGAGATAATGAATGAACTCATTTCCAAAGAGGCTTATGAGGAGATTCTTGAATGGCATTATCAGATGGAGAAGGATGAAAAGGATATGCTTGTAAGGCCGACATGCGCGCCTCACTATTACAGGGTAGTTCTGCAAAAATCAAAAGAGGAAGGCGCTAAGTTTGAAAAAAGGACATTGAAGTTTTCTACAGGCGGCGCAAAAGGCTGCATTGCAGGTCAGCTTATATGCCTGATTGATGTTGACGGCAATGTGCTTCCGTGCAGTTATTTTCCGAAGCCTGCGGGGAATATAAGGCGGCAGTCATTTAAGGATATATGGGAAAACTCAGAGCTCTTCAAAGAACTTCGTGATTTCAAAAAATATAAAGGCAAGTGCGGCTCATGCGAGTATATAAATGTCTGCGGAGGCTGCAGGGCAAGGGCTTATTCTATTTACGGCGATTATCTTGAAGAAGAGCCATTCTGTGGATATATGCCAGTGAGACTGAGAAAGAGTGTTGTGGCGAAAAAATGATTCTATCTTTTGTCATTCCCACGAAAGTGGGAATCCAGACGTCGTCCCCGCGAAGGCGGGGAACTATAAGGAACTTGGTTCCCGTTTTCACGGGAAACCCTGGATTCCTGCCTCCGCAGGAATGACGCTAAAGAAATTTTTGGAGGACTTATGAACGATACATTTCTTAAAGCGTGCCGCGGTGAAGATGTGGATTACACTCCGGTATGGTTTATGCGTCAGGCAGGCAGATACCTTCCTGAATATCAGGCTGTCAGGGAGCAGGTTGATTTTCTTACTCTCTGCAAAACCCCTGAACTTGCCGCAAAGGTAACGCTTCAGCCCGTTGACATACTCGGCGTTGATGCAGCAATACTTTTTTCAGATATCCTTATTCCTGTTGAGGCAATGGGGATGCACCTTGAATTCTCGGAAAAAAAAGGGCCTGTTTTGAGCGAACCAGTCAGGACAAAATCCGCTGTTGACAGGCTTATAGTGCCGGACACCGAAGACTCTATGCCGTTTGTGCTTGATACGATAAAGATTCTGAGGAAAGAGCTTGAGAAGAAAGTTCCTCTCATCGGATTTTCCGGCGCTCCATTTACGCTTGCCACATACGTGATTGAAGGCGGAAGCTCAAAGAACTTTCTAAATACAAAAAAGATGATGTTTCAGAGCAGGGCGGTATTTGATTATCTAATGAAAAAACTGACTAGGACAGTCATCTCATACCTTTCAAGCCAGATAATTGCAGGCGCTCAGGCTGTGCAGATATTTGACTCATGGGCAGGCATACTTGCGCCTGATGACTATAAAGAATTTGAACTTCCGTATGTGAAAAAAATTGTAACCAGCCTCAAGAAGCAGCATCCTGAAACGCCTGTAATCTATTTTGCGAATAACTGCGCAGGAATTATCAAAGAAGTGAAAAAGTCGGGAGCTGATGTTATAGGGATTGATTGGAGGATTGATATCGCTGATGCGATAAAAAGACTCGGCAAAAAAGCGGCTGTTCAGGGCAACATTGACCCGTGCGCGCTTTTTTTACCGGAAGAAGAGATTGGGAAGAAAGTTCAGGACATATTATTAAAGGGGAAAAGCGCAAAAGGACATATATTCAATCTCGGGCATGGGATACTTCCAGAGACACCTGTAAAGAACGCCATTGCAGTTGTAGAAGCCGTGCATAAGTACAGCAAAAGGAGGTAAGGGTTATGCCATACGCAGCAAAAGAATATTCAAAGTTAATAGGCATGGAGGGGTTCAGCGAGACGCTGCTGAAGAATCATTTCACGCTCTATCAGGGATATGTTACTAACACCAATAAAGTGCTGGATACGCTTGACCAGATGCTGAAGGACGGGAAAACCGGCACACCGGAATTTGCCGAACTCAAGAGGAGGCTCGGCTGGGAGTTTAACGGAATGAGGCTGCATGAGTATTACTTCGAGAACCTCGGAGGGAAGGGTGGTCTCGACAAAGGCGGTAAGCTCGCCAAGAAACTCGCAGAGGGCTTCGGCAGTTATGAGGCGTGGGAAAAGGATTTCAAGGCAATAGGAACGATGAGAGGCATCGGATGGGCTGCTCTCTATCACGACAACCAGAGCGGAAGACTGATTAATTTCTGGATAAATGAGCATGACGTATCCCATCCTGCAGGATGCAGCCTGATTCTCATCATGGATGTTTTCGAGCACGCATACATGCTTGATTACGGGCTTAAGAGGGCTGACTATATCGAGGCGTTCTTTAAGAACATTGACTGGAAAGCAGCAGAGACAAGGTTAAAATAAAATAATTACAGTGGGAACAACAATAGAGCATAAGGGAATGAAAATTAAATTGGACGCTTCGGATTTTAAAGAAAGGAAATGCAGAAGATGGACATGTTATCATAATCAATGAACATAGTCTGTCAGAACAGGAAGGCATACCACGATTATCGCATAGAGGAAAAAACAGAGGCTGGCATTGCCCTTTTGGGGACAGAGGTAAAATCCCTCAGAGAAGGGAAGGGGAATTTAAAAGACAGCTATGTTCTTGCAAAGGATAGCGAGCTCTTTCTTATTAATTGTCACATCAGCCCTTACAGCCACGGTAACATCACAAATCATGAACCGTTAAGAACGAGGAAACTGCTCCTGCACAAAAAAGAGATAGAGAGATTAGGAGGACAGGTGGCGCAAAAAGGTTACTCGCTAATCCCTTTAAAGATATATTTTAAAGGCTCTCTTGCAAAGGTTGAGATAGGGCTTGCAAAAGGCAAGAGGCAGTATGAAAAACGGGATGCTATCAAGAAAAAAGAAGCTGACAGAGAAATAGAAAGGGCGATGAAGAGCAGGTAAATATGTTATAGTATAAATGTCCTCGGGGGCGAAAGGGCTCGACGGGGGTTACGAGGCTTAGGCGGCATGTCGTGGCTCCATCACCACGTAAAAAGATGGAAAAAAACACAAAAGCCAACAACGAACTGGCACTTGCTGCTTAATTAAAGCGGCACGCTGCTCCGAGATTGCCTGTGTTTTGGATGCAGCGAAGGCAGCAGGCTGGCCTCAGGTCTTTCTCCTGAACTTGAGGCAAGATAAAGGGAGATGGGGTGATGAAATAGCCCGTTTGCCGGCGGTTCATCATCCGAGATTAAGTAGGCAGAACAAACATGTAGAAACCTGAGAGTAGTGCTTTCGGACGCGGGTTCAATTCCCGCCGCCTCCACCAAACAATTAAAACCGTGAGGGATTCCTTACTTTTCCCCTCTCAACGTCAGATACCCTGAAAATATTATCAGCAGGCCGCCGATAATTGAGCCTTTCCCCGGCAATTCACTCAAAAATATTATGCCGAATATTATCGCGATAACAGGCTCAAGATAACCCAGCACAGCAGTTCTGCCGGCAGAGACGTAGCGAAGCCCTTTAAAGTAGAGAATCGGGGCTATTGTAGAATGGACAATCCCCATTACCAGAAAACTCCAGAGCGCATTGACCGGAAACTCCCTAACAAAAGGCGCAAGAAGTATAGCAATGACTGAATTTGAAAAAAAAGCAAGCACTACAGGATTAAAGCTCTGCGTGTAAATTCTGATGAGGATAACGACTGCTGCATAGGCAAATCCCGATACCAGCCCTGCGGTTATTCCAAGGGCGTCGCCTTCGTTAAATGAAAATCCGTTAAGCATAATCCACAGGCCTGCTGAAGCTATGGCTATTGAAATGATAATCACACGCGTTACTCTTTCTCTCAGGAATAACGGAGCAAGAAAAGCTACAATGACTGGGGCGGTGTAATGAGTGAGCACTGCATTTGCTATCGTTGTATGTTTAAAGGCCAGAAAGTAAGTAAAAGTATTAATTAATGAGGCAGCGCCAAGTATCAAGGGATATCGAAGCAGTTTTAGTCCTGGGAACTCTTTCCTGTAATTTTTCCGGGACAGGATTATTCCCTGAACGATAAGAGAGACTATAACTGAATAAAAAATAAGGATATGAACTTCAATACCTGAAAGCCTCACAACAATGCCGAGTGAACTCCATAGAAATATTGCAAGCAAAATATAAAGAGAAGGCAGCACTCCGTTCATTTAAGGGGAATATCCTCCGCATCAAGCATAGGTAACATTTTAACATAAAGCCTGTCCGCGGCTTAATTCTTAAATGACGTTTTCCCTTCCCGTGATTGACAAACTTTTGCATTTCTTTTATGTTTAATAACCATGCGATTGCCGGAGTGGATAAAAGTGAAAAGCCCTATGGGGGGTCATGATACAAAACAGATTTTAAGGAATCACCGCCTTTCAACTGTTTGTGAAGAGGCGCGATGTCCGAACATGGGAGAATGCTTTTCAAAACCTACGGCGGCTTTCATGATTCTCGGCTCTGCATGCACGAGGAACTGCGGGTTCTGCTCTGTAGAGCCCTCCGCTCCTAAGCCTCTTGATGAGATGGAACCGGAAAGGGTTGCTCTGGCTGCAAAGGATATGGGCTTGAAGTACGTTGTTGTGACCTCTGTTACACGTGATGATTTGCCTGACGGCGGCGCAGCGCATTTTGCTGAGACAGTAAAGGCAGTAAAAAAACATCTTCCGAAGACTACGGTGGAAGTTCTCACCCCTGATTTTAAGGGTGATTACGAATCACTGAAGACTGTCATTGATTCTAAGCCCGATGTCTATAATCATAATGTAGAGACTGTGCCAAGGCTTTATCCGTATGTAAGGCCCCAGGCAAATTACGAAAGATCCTTAAATGTTTTGGGGAATGCAAAAAAGATCGCACTTGATATTAATGCAAAATCAGGGCTGATGGTAGGGCTGGGCGAGACTTTCAATGAGGTCATCAGCGTATTGAAAGACCTGAAAGATGCCGGCTGTGATACTGTGACAATAGGCCAATACCTCAGGCCGGGCAAGCAGAATCTCCCTGTTAAGGAATATGTAAGGCCGGAGATTTTTAATGAATATAAAGAAACAGCCGTTAAAATAGGGTTTAGATATGCGGCTTCATCTCCGCTTGTAAGGAGTTCAATGAATGCAGAGGAAATGTTTATAGAAGCTGACAGCTATCAGCTAATAGCTAAACGAAGGAGTTTAAATGTTTGAGTTCAACAGGATAAAGAGGCTTCCGCCTTATGTGTTTGCCATAGTCAACGGCCTCAAGATGGAGGCGAGAAAACGCGGTGAGGATATAATTGACCTTGGCATGGGAAATCCTGATATGCCTGCTCCAAAACATGTGATAGACAAACTCTGCGAGGCAGCGAATAATCCCAAAAACCACAGGTATTCTGCGTCAAAGGGAATTACCCAGTTGAGGATGGCGGTATGCGAGTGGTACAAGAGGAGATTTGATGTTGATTTAGACCCTGAAAGCGAGACAGTTGTGACTATCGGGTCAAAGGAAGGGCTTTCGCACCTTGCCCTTGCAACCATACAGCCCGGAGATGTTGTTATGACGCCTGCGCCTGCATATCCGATACATCCTTACAGCGTGATAATTGCAGGCGGCGAGGTTATAAGCATTCCGATAGGGCCTGGAATTGATTTTTTTGCAGAAATGGAAAAGGCATTCAAAAAGACATGGCCCAGGCCTAAGATGCTTATAATGAACTTCCCGCATAATCCGACAACAATGGTTGTTGAAGGGCTGGAGTTCTTTAAGAAGGTTGTGGATTTTGCAAAAGAAAACAATCTAATAGTTATTCATGATTTTGCCTATGCAGACCTTGTTTTTGATAATTACAAGACGCCGAGTTTTTTGCAGGTTCCGGGAGCAAAGGATGTAGGTGTTGAATTTTTCTCTCTTACAAAAAGCTATTCCATGGCAGGATGGAGGGTCGGTTTTTGCGTTGGGAATAAGGATATTGTCGGAGCGCTGATAAAGATAAAGAGTTATCTTGACTATGGGATGTTTCAGCCCATACAGATTGCAAGCATTGTTGCCCTGAGAGGGCCTCAGGATTGTGTTGAGGAATTCAGAAAAATATACGAGTCAAGGCGCAACGTGCTGATTAACGGGCTTCATAATGCGGGATGGAATGTGGAGTCTCCGAAGGCTACAATGTTCGTATGGGCAAAAATTCCTGAGCAGTTCAGAAAAATGGGTTCTCTTGAATTTGCGAAACTTCTGATAAAGGAAGGCGGAGTCGCAGTGTCTCCGGGAATAGGTTTTGGAGAAGGAGGAGATGAATACGTGCGCTTTGCCCTTGTTGAGAACGAGCACAGGATAAAGCAGGCTGCGAAGGGAATAAAGAAGGTGCTTGGCGGGGGGTAGTCTTCGTCGTTCTATGAATAAAACTATTGAATTAACCGCCAATGATAAAATTAAGATAACGTTGACTGGCCGACAAAGCAAGCATCTTAGGATCAATAATAGCTGGACAGATTGGATGTTGTCGATGAATGATTTTCGGGATATGATAAAAACAATAGACACAACCCATGCGGATAGATTGTTCCGGTCGCTAATAAATGGGAAGGCTTATTTCAAAAATAAGAATAAAGTATGGCAAGAATATTCACTTTCAAAAGGGAAGAAGATAGTCCGGCGTATTGGCAAGGGGAGGCTTAGGTCAGAATATCAGTCTATTGCCTTATTTGTAGCTAATTCACAGAATCTTTGGCCCCCTCAGCCGTTTGAAATAACTATAAGCGATTTATCAAAACTTATGATTTCAATGATAACGATAGATAGACCAAAAGAATATTGTATAAAAGATTCATTAAGAAACTTTCAATATTTGCTATCTATCTTATGGATGAAGAAAGTTGACGAGAAACTTCTTCAAAAAAATTTAGAGGCAAAACATATTTTTCGTCTCGGTATTCCCTGAACTATGTTATGAAAGTTATGAAGGTACAATAATGCCTCGCAACGAAAGACAACAGCATGGCTTCAAGTTTGAAGACTGGCTCAAAAAAGAGTTTTTTGACATACATTATGGAAGTAAATGGGATATCCCGCGAGAGTTAAATCCGAATAAAAATGGCGGACCAATTTCAATAAAAACAGCAAAATGGAAAGGCTCTATTTATTTTGGCGATGCCATTAGGCAATTTGAAATAAATGAAACATTTACTCTGATTGTAGGCTTTTGGGAGGCTATTAGGGGTCACAAGAAAGTTGTGAAAATAGCAGAAACGGTAGTCTCTATAGAAAAGTGGAGAAAATTGTGGTATCCGTTAACATCTGGAGACCTTAAAGAATTGGATGATATTATAAAAGATAGAAATGTCGGACATGTTTTATCGCGCGAAAGAGCGCAAGCTAACATCAAGGAACTGAAGAATTATGGCAAATGGCCTATCTTTACTTTAAACCCCAAAATTGATTCTAAGACACAAAGAAGGTTGCAATGCTCCTTGAGTTTTGGCTCTTTTTTTAAGGAACTAATGCATGTTGAACCTGATGCTGTTCAGAAAGATAAGGTTTTTCATCTCTGGGGAAAGAGATTAACTCCGCCAGATTTTTGATATTAGCTTTAAATATATTATCCAGAGTTTTTTGCCATTTCTGATTATGCAGATTCTGCTTAATAAGACATTTAAATGCTTTAGCTATTTCTTTTTCTTTTTTCTCAGTAAATCTTGGGATTAACAAATGACCAAGAGTTGTTTTTGAGATACTGACAGTTCCAACCCCGTATGACATTAATCTAAGCAAGCGTTGTCCAAAAGAACTGGCAATCCAAGCCGCAACATACCATGGATTAATACCTTCTCTTGGCGTTAAAATGTGTATCCAATCATCAGCTTGAGCTTTTATGTCATAGTCAAAAACTGCAGTTCTTCCACAGCAAGCTACGCCGACTCTAACAAATAAAATTTCATCTTTACGGATAATAGCTTTCGATGAAAAAGCTGGGTTATTCTGATCTACAAAATATTTAACCCTGTCAATGTCTAAACCAGCGATTGGCTGAAAGTTTTTTGCTGCTATTAGTTGATATCTATCTTTTTTATATTCTGAATCAAAATAACGTTTTTCTCCATACACAGCAAATCCTGTTCTTAGTTTAACCAGTTCAGATAACATATCCCAATGACCATTTTTATAACTCTCCTTTCTCATTGAAATAATACTCAGGCTTTCTGGTCGCCAATCGGTGAATTTAGCCAGTGCGGATTGTTCTATAGAATTTTTATTATTTTTGATTTCCTCTACAATTTTTGAGAAGTCAGATTCTGATTGATAAATCGCATATTTAACCAAATTATTAATCGGCCTTTTTTTCTTGCCGCTCAGTATCACACATTTTGAAGTAGTTCCTTTAAATAGATTTCTTGGCAGGCTGACTATGGAATCTATAGAAATGTTTATCGATAACCAATCTCTTACGTATTGTGATGGCTTTGTCGAACATATGCTCTCAGGCAATATTATAGAAAAATTACCGGCAGGTTTAAGTAGCCTTATAAATAATTCTAGGAAAAGAATTTCGGTTGACTGGGTCTTTCTCCCTTTCCCCAACTCAAATTTATTAAGTATTTTCGCATCGGTAACCAAGTTTTCTTGTGCGCTGAATGGAGGATTCCCCGCAACGAAATCAAAAGAGTTTTCATAATCCCATAAAAGCTTAAACGCATTCCCTACTATAAATTCTCCTCTTACCCCGCAAGACTTAATTGCGTTTATGCAATCTGGGTCAATATCGCAGCCAAATATTTTGAGGTTCTGTGCCTTTGCGGCTGATAGAAATATTCCATTGCCACAACTTGGGTCTATGAATGAACCCTTTTTAGCATTAATTAAGTCAAGCATGCCAATAGCAATCTCACTGGGTGTAAAAAACTGTTCAAGCTCTTTTTTGAAAGCCATTGAAAACTGGGACAATGACTCTGATTTGGGATAACCGCTAAATGCTTCTCTAAGAAACATTGGCGCTTCCACAGGAAAAGCATAGAGTATCTTTTTTAGATCTTCAGGAATCCTGCCTGCCAGTATCTGTAACTCTTCCAAATTGGCATCCAACTCTTCAGCAAGCTTATTTAGGAGAATCTCGGAAGGTAATAATTTATTTCTTTCTATGTGGCTTATTGTGGTATAACTGATGTTTAGAATTCTGGCTATGTTCTTAATGCTAAGTCCCTTTTGCAGACGATACTCTTTTAATTTTAATCCTAACTTTTTCATGCATTTTTATATCATAGGTTGATTTATTAAGTCAACCTATTTATATTAGGTAATTGTAAAAGTTTTGGCACCATTTTAAAATGGTGCCATGGATCTAAAC
>CAZHHV010000049.1:0-12569 GCA_964532335.1 uncultured Nitrospiraceae bacterium | reverse complement strand
GCATAATGCCAAGGGTCATGCCGACATTTATAAAAAAATAGGTTGAGAACATGAACGTTATTCCCGCTGCAAGGAGTTTGCCGAATTCATCTTTTGCCTTCAGGGCAGTATCAAGTCCACGGAGGATTAAGGCGAGGTAAACGAGCAAAAGAAAAACGCTTCCAAGCAATCCCCATTCCTCTGCAAATACCGCAAATATAAAATCAGTCTGTTTCTCTGGAAGAAATCTGAACGGCCCTTGCGTTCCTTTCAGGTAGCCTTTTCCAAGAATACCGCCTGAGCCTATCGCAACCTTTGACTGGTTTATGTGATAGCCGATTCCTGCCGGATCTGCCTCAGGCTCCATGAATGCAACAATCCTGTTTTTCTGATAATCTTTCAGTCCTTCCCACATTATGCTGCCGATGAATGGAATTGACAGCGCTCCGATTATAATCAGCAGTATGACAACTTTTTTTTGCAGTCCCTTCACAATGCTGAGCGATAAAAACATTATTAAGAGAATAACTGAGGTGCCAAGGTCCGGCTGTTTGAGTAAGATTATCAGCGGGATAAATGTGAACGCCAGAAAAATTTTTATAATAGAGGTCAATCCCATTGTGCCGCTGATTTCCAGAAAATGTCTCGATACGACTATTATAAACATTAGCCTGAATATTTCGGACGGCTGAAAAGAAATAGGCCCGATGGGCAGCCATCTTTGAGCGCCCATGCCTGTCTTCCCTGCAAAGAGGACAATCAAGAGCAGGACTATGCCTATAGCATATACCGGATAAGCAAACCTGCTCAGCCAGATATAATCAAAACTCACGATAAAAAACAGCGCTGTGATTCCAATCAGCAGCCAGTATATCTGCTTCATGTGATAATTAGGCTGTTCATGGGGAAGCAAGGGGCGTGTGGCGCTATATATTGTCATTATGCCTATAATAGACAGAAGGATTACTATGGAAAAGGTGCCCCAGTCAAAATTTTTAATCAGCCGCCTGTTTATTTTTATCATAAATTTAGTCGTTAGAGCAGTAGAGCAATAGAGCAGTAGTTTTAAAATTTACTGCTGCGCTTCTGCTCTGCTGTTCTGTTTGTTCTTCAGATACGCTTCGATTGCCAGCTTTGCGATAGGAGCTGCGGCTCCGCCGCCGTGACCGCCATGCTCAATAAATACGCATAATGCAATCGCAGGTTTTTCTACAGGCGCAAATGCCACAAACCATGCATGGTCACGAAATTTTTCATGCAGGAAATGAGAGCTTTTTCTTATGCTTACTACCTGTGCTGTGCCTGTTTTTCCGCCGACGGGTGCGATAGATGATCTTGCCGCGCCGCCTGTCCCGCCGCCTTCATTTACAACACCGTAAAGGCCGTCTCTTACAAGGCCCAGAACCTGAGGTTTTATATCCGCACTTGCAACAGGCTGTAACGGCGTCTCCGCCTTAACCATCACAGGCCTGTATATTAAACCTCCATTGACAACCACGCTCATAAGCTGAGCCATCTGCATCGGGGTAGCGGCTACATAACCCTGACCGATGGCTGCATTGAAGGTCTCGCCGAGATACCACTGCTGGTTTCTCTTCTCATGCTTCCATTTAGTATCCGGTATCAGTCCTGAGCGTTCTTTTACCAGATGTAACCCTGTCTCGCTTCCGAGGCCGAGTTTCCTTGCATACTCTGCAATTTTATCTATTCCGAGACGTTTTCCTGCTTCATAAAAATAAACATCGCATGATTCAACTATGGCCCTGTGCAGAGAGACTGTTCCGTGCCCGCCCTTTTTCCAGCAGCCGAACTGCCATTTCCCGTAGGTTATTCCTCCGGTGCAGGTAACCTTGGTGTCAGGAGTGACAACTCCTTCATTGAGCGCTGCAATTGCCGTGACAATCTTGAATGTTGACCCCGGCGGATACTGGCTCTGGAGCGCCCTGTTAAGCATAGGCACTTTTTTATCATGGAGCAATGCCGTCCATTGGCTGTAATTTACGCCGCGCGCAAACAGATTCGGGTCAAAAGACGGCCTGCTCACAAGCCCGAGTATTTCTCCAGTGTCAGGCTTCAAAGCAACCACTGCTCCTGCTCTTCCTGCAAATGCCTCTTCCGCAGCTTTCTGCAGGTTAATGTCAATGCTCAATTTTAAGTCATCTCCCTTAACAGGGGGATTCTCCTTCAGAAGTTTTATCTCCCTTCCAAGGGCGTCAATTTCTATAATCCTTTCTCCGGGTATTCCGCGCAGAGTCCCGTCAAAAAGAAGTTCTGCTCCCCATTGCCCGATAAATGCCTCCGGCGGCACATCTTTAAACTCAGGATTTTTTGACTGGGAAGGATTAAGCTTGCCGAGATACCCGATGAGATGGGCTCCGATATCTCCGTACAGATATTCACGGCTCATATCAATGTCAATTATCAATCCCGGAAAATCCGAACGTCTTGCTTCTATCGCCGCTATTTCTTTGAACGTGAGCCCTTCCTTAAGTTTTATAGGCTCAAACGGACTAATCCCTTTTTTATTTATTCTGGCATAAATATCACCGGCGTTAATTCCAAGGATATCAGCTAAATACTGTATATTTACCTGTTTTAAATTCTCGGGCATGAGTGAAGCGTAAAAATACGGAGAATTTTTTACCAGGGGAGCGCCGTTTCTGTCATATATTATTCCTCTGGGAGCAGGGATTTTAATTATACGGAGCATGTTCTCCATGGATATTCTTCCGTATTCTTTTCCCTGAAGAACCTGAAGCTGCCACAGCCTGATTGCAAACAGCGCAAATAACCCGACGATGACATAACTTGCCAGCAATATCCTGTTTCTGCTGTTATTGCTCATTTTGAGGCCTCATGAATATGCCGAGTAAAGAATTTATGAGCGCAGCGGTAAATATTATGGACATTGCGCTCGGGATAGAAGTCGGCATATGCTCAAATATTGTTTTAGAGAGGAATACAATTATGCCGTTGGTGGCAGTCAATAAGGAAATGCCTATTACTCCAAGAACCGGCGTCCACCTGAAAAAGCTTCCGCCAGAGGCGGATGACATAAAAGCTGAAAAAAAGCCTACCATGCCTTTCCCTAAGATATTGGGGCCGAGAATACCTCCGGAAAGACTGTCGCCTATAAGCCCCACAAATGAACCGAACAGCAGTCCCTTGGTTTCTCCGTTCTTTAATCCGAAATAATAGGCAATAGCTGCCGCTAAATCTGGCTGTGCGCCAAAAATTGATATTCTGCTCTCAAGAAGAAACGCTGAGAATATGATGAGGAGCAGAATGATTTTCTTCATCGTCCTATTATCACGACTTCTTCAAGTTTTGTGCTGTCCTGAAACGGAGTAACCTCTATGTTCTGGAAAAGGCCCAGGCCTTTTTTTGCAGTTCCGGTTACAGCGCCGACAGGTATGCCCTGAGGGAAAAGAGAGTCAAGCCCTGATGTAAGCGCCATTTCGTTTTCTTTTACTTCATATTCGTGAGAGACATATTTCAGAATACAGGTTTTTGAACCCGTTCCAGAGATTATTCCTTCAGTTCTGCTTTCCTGAAGCCTTATTGCCGCTGAGAAATTCACATCGTTGAGCAGAAGGACATATGAGTAAGAGTTCAATGCGGAAAAAACCTTGCCTACAAGCCCTTTGCCGGTTATCACCGTCATATCCTTTTCTACGCCGTCATGCCTGCCTTTGTTTATTACAATCGTGTTGGTCCACTGGTCATTGCCTCTGGAGATAACCCGCGCAGCAGTGACGTATTTCTTTTCTTTTTCTTTCAGGGCCAGCAGTTCTCCGAGTCTTGCATTCTCAAGAACTGCCTCCTTGTATTTATGCCGCTCCATAATCAGATTATCAAGCTCCAGCTTCAATCTCCTGTTTTCTTCATCGCGCAGTTGTATCTTTTTGAAGGCGCCTTTTATTTTTGAACAGATAGAATTGATGGCGTCATTTGCAATGTTGACAGGGTAGTTTATAAGGCGCAGAGGATTAGGCAGTCCCTTATTGCTCTGGTATGTCATCAGAATGAATGACGCAATGATAAGAGAAAAAAAAAGCAAAAACCTCTTCTTGGGCATTAATTAATAGATATCTTCCTTAGAAGTTCAAAGTCATCAAGCATCTTTCCGACCCCTCTCACAACTGCGGTAAGAGGGTCGTCAGCCACTATTACGGGAAGTCCGGTCTCTTCTCTTATATATGTATCAAGCCCCTTTAAGAGCGCTCCGCCGCCGGCAAGCACGATCCCGCGGTCCACGATGTCTGCTGCAAGTTCAGGCGGTGTGTTCTCAAGCGTGACTTTTATCGTGTCAAGAATCGTATTGACAGGTTCGCTCAGGGCTTCCCGTATCTCATCCTCGTTTATGATTATGGTTTTCGGAATGCCTGACATAAGGTCTCTTCCTTTTATCTCCATCTCACGGTGCCCGTCTCCGTCTGAAGGGTATGCAGACCCTATCTCTATCTTTATCATCTCCGCGGTCCTCTCGCCTATCATAAGGTTATATCTGCGCTTCATATAGGCGATCATCGCTTCGTCCATCTTGTCGCCGCCTACCCTTACAGCCTTGCTATAGACAACACCATCAAGTGATATAACCGCTATATCAGTGGTCCCTCCGCCAACATCAACAATCATATTTCCTGCCGGTTCACCCACAGGCAGCCCCACACCGACTGCCGCAGCCATAGGCTCTTCAATCAGATAGACTTCCCGCGCACCTGAGGACTGCGCCGCATCTTTTACAGCACGCTGTTCAACCTGTGTTATGCCTGATGGAACCCCTATAATTATCCTCGGCGATACAAAACTGCGTCTGTTATGCACCTTTGCAATGAAATACTTGAGCATCTCGCCGGTGGCGTCAAAGTCTGCTATAACTCCATCCTTCATCGGTCGTATAGCCATGATATTCGCAGGCGTTTTCCCCAGCATCTTTTTTGCTTCAGCGCCGACTGCAATAGTTTTCTTAGTGTCCTTTCTTATAACAACGACAGAGGGCTCATCGCATACAATCCCTTTGCCTTTAACAAATACGAGAGTATTTGCAGTGCCAAGATCTATGGCAAGGTCATTTGAGAATAAACCAAGAATATTGTTTAAGAACATTTCTTCTCTCCTTATTCAGCTATTAGCCGACAGCTATCAGCTATCAGCCTGTTTTGTCTCTATGACAGTTGTCCTGGCAATCTCATCGCCAAGCCTCATCCCTTCTTTACTCCCGAGAAGCATTACGAACTCAAACGCAATTATGAGCAGCGTAATAACCCATCCGATTAAGGGGATTCTCCATAGCGCGGCTCCGATACACAGGACGAGATTTCTCAATATTGACTCTCTGACAGAACACGCCTTGCCGGCTGCAATGGAAACAACCTTTAATCCCGTAAGCTGTTTCCCGAGACTCTTGCCGTTAAAAAGCCCGTCGCTGATTAACAGATAAGCAAGTCCGGCAAAAAATCCCACTCTCGGTATCATCTCTGCCGCAGCAGCGACAATTATAAGGTCAATCGTCTTTGCAACACTTCTGAGAAGCAGGCTTGCTCTTTTGGGTTCTTCCAACATCTTAAATTTTAACAAAAAACGGCGCACATTTCAATTATAATTAACTATAGATGGTTAAGCTTGAACAGGAACTCAAAAATGCGGAAAAAAATAAAACTTCAAAGATGCGGATTTTCCTCGCGCTCCTGTCTGTTTTTTCTGTGGCTGCCGGCATAATTATAGGTTCCATCTACTGGATGCTGTCCGAACTTCCGCAGATAAAGGCGCTTGAAGCATATAAACCGATAGAATCTTCGCGTGTTTATTCCTCCGAAGGAGAATTGCTCGCAGAGTTATATCTTGAAAGAAGGACCTTTATCCCCCATTACAGGATACCAGAGCATGTCAAAAAGGCATTTGTATCTATTGAGGACATAAGATTTTACAAGCATCCTGGAGTTGATGTTACAGGGATTATACGGGCTCTCTACCATGATGTTAAGGCAGGCAGCATTGTCCAGGGAGGAAGCACGATAACCCAACAGCTTGCAAAGATGCTTTTCCTTAAGCCGGACCGGAGCATAAAAAGAAAGGTCAGGGAGGCAGTAATTTCCATACAGATAGAAAAGCGCTACACAAAAGATGAAATACTCGGACTGTATCTGAATCAGGCCTATTTCGGGACGCGGGCTTACGGCATAGAGGCGGCTTCACAGACATATTTCGGGAAATCAACAGATGAGCTTAATATAGCTGAAGCGGCGCTCCTTGCATCCCTGCCCAAAGCCCCGTCGCTGTATTCTCCTTTTAAAAATCCTGAGAAAGCTAAGGAAAGGAGAAAAAAGGTTCTGAAAGAAATGCTGAGGAATAAATTTATAACAGAGGCTCAATTTAAGGAGGCTGACAGTGTTCTCCTGCCTGTAACCCCCGGTCTCAGAAAATATAATGCGCCTTATTTCATAGAAGTCATCAGGCAGGAACTTGAGAGCAAATACGGGGAGGAGCTATACACTTCCGGATACAGGATATATACAACTCTGAACTTTGGCATGCAGAAGGCTGCGGAGGAGGCGGTTAAGAAGGGACTTTCCTCTATAGGAAAAAGGGCTGGGGCAGGCGTAGAGGCAGCGCTTGTTGCCATAGACATTAAAACAGGCCATGTAAAAGCTATGGTCGGCGGCTCTGATTTTTGGAAAAACCAGTTTAACAGGGCAATTCATGCATTAAGACAGCCGGGTTCTGCATTTAAGCCGTTTGTTTATGCTGCGGCAATTGAAAAGGGGATGACGTCGCAGGAGAAAATAGATGATTCTCCTATTTTCCTGAAAGGTTCAAAACCCGGTGAACTATGGTCTCCAAAAAATTATGACGGCAATTATCATGGAAGCGTTACACTTAAGACTGCTCTTGCTCAATCTCTCAACGCCGCTACTGTAAGGCTTGCAGATAAACTCGGCATAAATAATGTTATAGAAACGGCAAAAAGGCTTGGTATAAAGAGTGAACTTCAGCCTTACGCATCTCTTGCGATTGGGGCTTCTGATGTTACTTTGCTTGAGATGGTATCAGCATACTCGGCGTTTGCTTCAGGCAAAAGAGTGAACCCTGTTTTGTATGAAAAAATACTCAGCAGGGACGGAAGGATTGTAGAGGAAACGGTGGCAACGGCAGAAGTTTTGCTGTCAGAAAAGACTGCAGAAGAGATGAAGATTCTTCTCAGGGCTGTTGTTGAAGAGGGGACTGCACAGAGCGCGAAGGAACTGAACAGAGACTCGCAGGGGCGAGAAAGACCTGTTTATGGCAAGACAGGCACTACAAACAATTATACTGATGCCTGGTTCATAGGTTTTGATGACAGGCTTGCGGTTGGCGTCTGGGTCGGAAGGGATGACCACACGCCAATCGGCAAAAAAGAGGCCGGTTCAAGGGCAGCGCTTCCGATATGGATTGAGTTCATGAAAAAAGCGCCTCCACAAATTCCTCCGGAACAAAATCCCTGAGGTCGTCAATCCCTTCGCCGATTCCTATAAGCCTCACAGGTATGCCGAGTTCTTTTTTTATCGCAAATACGATTCCGCCTTTTGCCGTGCCGTCAAGTTTTGTGAGCGCAATACCTGTAATGCCGACTGCCTCGTTGAAAATCTGCGCCTGCCTTAATGCATTCTGTCCTGTGGTTGCATCAACAACAAGCAGAACCTCCTGTGGGGCATGAGGCAGTGACTTCTGAACAACGCGTTTAACCTTTTTCAATTCCTCCATCAAAGGGCTTTTTGTGTGAAGCCTGCCAGCGGTGTCAATAATAACAATGTCAATCTTTTTATGTTTTGCAGACTCTATCGCATCATACGCAACGGCAGCAGGGTCGGAGCCGCTCTGGTGCTTAACGATAGAAGCGCCTGATCTTTCAGCCCATATCTCAAGCTGCTCTATTGCGGCAGCCCTGAATGTATCGGATGCTCCAAGCAGGACTGAATGCCCCTCTGACCTGAACCTGCTTGCAAGTTTTCCGATTGTGGTAGTCTTGCCCACGCCGTTAACGCCAACTGTCAAAATAACAAACGGCTTGTCTCCGAACAGGACAACAGGCGATGACGAGCCGAGCAGAGAAATCATTTCCCTCTTTAAAAACTCTTTTGCTGAAACGCTGTCTTTGACCGCGCCTTTTTTAATCTTGTCTTTCAGGGAGTTGACAATTTCTGCCGTGGCATGCACTCCGATGTCAGATGTTATAAGTATTTCTTCAAGTTCATTGAGAGCTTCTTCGTCAATCTTTCCCTGCATTAAAACAGATTCAACTTTTTCAATAAAACCTTTTCTTGTTTTTGCAAGCCCTTCTTTTAATCTGTCAAATAAACCCATCAGCCCTCCTGATTATGAACCCCAACAATGCATTTGATATAGCGTATGAACAGCTACTAATACGATCATAAGTAAGAAAACATTTGCGTACCTTTTGTCATTGCGGCAGAGCCAGTCCCCGCTTGACGGGGATCGCCGCAATCCTTACTCCCATCTGTCATGCTGGCTTGTCCAGCATCTTTCTCCAGAATGATTCCGAACAAGTCGGAATGACAAATCCGACAAGCGGGAATGATAGTCATGTTGCCATACTTTTACACTTCTCAGTAAAAGTCTCTACAAAGCATAATTTGATTTGCTGTATCAGTTTATCGGTGAAGCGATTCACCGAATCACCCATTCACCTCTTCACCGCTATTTATATATAATACAACATGAACTTCTATCAATTCATAATCGCCCGCCTTAACGGCAGGGACATTGAGAAGGAATTTGACTATTACCTCGGGCTTGTAAGAAAGGGCATTGCAGGATTCATTGTTTTCGGAGGAGAACTCAATAAAGTTAGACAAGGTATTATTGAACTTCAGAGGGAAGCTAATGGAAATTTAATTATTGCCTCTGACCTTGAACGGGGATTAGGACAGCAGCTTGAAGGAGGAACTACCTTTCCGCCTGCAATGGCAATAGCTGAAGCGATTAAGAGCTATCAGCTATCAGCTATCAGCTATCAGCCGATAACACTGCTAAGAAAAATTTTCAAGGCGGTTGCAATTGAGGCAAGATATGCAGGCATAAACACAATCTTTGCTCCTGTGCTGGACATAAACACTAATCCGAAAAACCCTATTATCTCAACAAGGGCGTTTGGAGAGGATGCAGAAACTGTGTCATTTTTTGGGACTGAGATGATAAAGGCATTCCAGGAAAACGGCATAATATCCTGCGGCAAACACTTTCCTGGGCACGGCGATACCGAGACAGACTCGCATATAAAACTCCCGAAAATAAAAAAAGACCTCAAGGCTCTTTCCAAGACAGAGCTTGCGCCATTCAGAAATGCAGTTAAAGCAGGCGTAAAGATGATTATGATGGGGCATTTGAGTGTGCCTGCACTGGATCCGTCAGGCATGCCTGTTTCTCTTTCGCAAAAAGCGGTTAGTTATCTCAGGAACAAGCTCGGGTTTAAAGGCGTCATAATCACGGATGCTATGAATATGGGAGGCATAGGGAAATATTCGGAGGAGAAGGCATCTCTTATGGCGCTTAACGCAGGCGTTGATATACTGCTTCATCCGACTGACCCGGACAGGGTTGCGGCATATCTTGCACAAAAGCTATCAGCAGTCGGCTTTCAGCGCTCAGGAAAAAGCTTATTCCCCCAAAAAATAAAAACTTCTGTTGTTCCTGATTTTGAAAAGAATGGGCGGCTTGCTGAGAAAATTACAAAGATGTCTATAAAAATAGACGGACAGATAAGACTGATGAAAAATCCAGTGTTGATTATTTTAAACGACGATAGGGATGATAAAGGCAAGACATTAATTGACAGGCTAAAACTCAGGCATCCCAACTTGGAATTTTTAAGATTCAAGGCAGAAAAAAATGTTTCTCTAAATAACATCCCTGAAAACAGAGAATTGATTGTTGCTGTTTTTTCAGGCATCACGGCATGGAAGGGCGGGGCAAGTCCGTGGCTTTTGAAGTGTATCACGGAATTAAAAGACAAGGCTGAGATATTTATATCTTTTGGAAGTCCATATCTAATTGATGGGGTTGGGAATGATGCAACAAGAATATATGCCTACTGGGCTTCTGACACAGCGCAGAAGGCAGTGGCAGAAATGCTCTGAGTATGGTATCTTAGTGAAGAATCTCTGAGGAGTTAAAAAGGAATGCAATAAAATTATAGAAAATAAGATGACATGAAAGCAAATGACAAAATAGTCAGGAAGTTTTTAACAATGATCTCTCCATTTAGAAAGGAGATAAAAGAAGTGTATCTTTTCGGTTCAAGATGCCGTGATGACTGGAAGCCTGATTCAGATTATGACATTCTGATTGTACTTGAAAAGAAAGACAGAAAGATTATCAGTGAGCTTTACGATGCAGTGTTGGAAATACTTCTAAATACAGGCAGGCTTATATCTTTGAAGATTTTTTCATTGTCAGAATTCAACCGTTTGAAATCAATCCCTACACCGTTTGTGCATAATGTTATATCTGAGGGTATAAATCTTGGAAAAAGTAACTGAAGAACTCATAAAGGGATACATTAAAAAAGCTGAGAAGAAACTTGAGGTATCAAAAAGGCTTTTGAAATCTGAAGACTACGAAGATGCAGTATCAAGGGCTTATTATTCTGTTTATCATGTTGCGCAGGCGCTTCTTTTAACAGAAGGACAGACTGCGGATACACATAAAGGTGTTGTGACGCTCTTTGGATTGCTATTTGTAAAAACAGGAAAATTTAGGAGGGATATGGGTAAATATCTCGCAAACCTTAAAGACGACAGAGAGAGCGGGGACTACGAAGTTTTTTCTTTTATAGATAAAGAGGCTGCAGATGTTGCGGTAACTGAGGCTGAAGCATTTTTTTCTGAAGGCAGAAAATATCTTCAGAAGATGGGAATTGAGATGGAAATAGCACAAGGGTAACATTTTGGGTAAATATTTACTCAAAAGACGATTGTCCAATTATGCAACTCTTTGATTTTAAATTATTATTTTCAGGCACGGAGATTGCAGTCTATTGTCACTGAGGTCATTGACCGGAAATAACTTATCTTAATGTTTGTCATGCCGGCTTGTCCGGCATCTTTCTTCAAAAAATTAAGAGAGATTCCCGACAAGCGGGAATGACAGAATAAACGAAAGGAGGAAAGAAGATTATGTTAAAAAACAAGGGAGGTTTTACGCTGATTGAGTTGGTTATGATTATCATCATCCTCGGAATTCTGGCTGCAATAGCAGTGCCAAAATATTCAGATTTGCAAGGGGAAGCAAAAGACGCTGTGGCAAATGCAACCATTGGGGCTACCAAGTCAGCGGCTACTATATTGTATGCATCAAAGAGATCAGCAAGTACTGCAGCTGATATTTTTGCCTCGGTAGAGAGGGACTCTGCTGTAACTCTTGCAGGGACTAATTGTAATAGCCTCACGGCAACTTATACAGGTCGCCCTGCTGTAACTTTCAGCATAAGTTCTACTTTCTGCTCAACCATATAGGGAAGGGAGTAAAATGTTAAAAAATAATGGAGGATTCACGCTGATCGAACTTGTTATGGTTATCATCATTCTTGGAATTCTGGCTGCAATAGCAGTGCCAAAATATTCAGATTTGCAAGGGGAAGCAAAAGACGCTGTGGCAAATGCAACCATTGGGGCTACCAAGTCAGCGGCTACTATATTGTATGCATCAAAGAGATCAGCAAGTACTGCAGCTGATATTTTTGCCTCGGTAGAGAGGGACTCTGCTGTAACTCTTGCAGGGACTAATTGTAATAGCCTCACGGCAACTTATACAGGTCGCCCTGCTATAGCTTTCAGCCTAAGCTCTACTTTCTGCTCAAGTACATAGTTCGTAAATTGGAAAGAGCGCATCTTATAAAGGGGGCAAAAATGCCCCCTTTATTTCTTTTTATAGGTTTTATATCCGCTCTACTTACATCTATCTTTTCAGCATGGATATTGTGGTGGATTGCTGCTGCATGTCTGATCCTGTTTTTCTTTAAGGAAAGTACTCAGCCCTTCCCGTTTACTCCTTTATCTGTTGCATTTTTGGTATATATCCTGATGCTGTATATTAAAGGCATTGTCCTTAATCCTGTATATCATGGAGAGGTAATATTTTTTATTCTTTTCCCCGTTCTTTCTTTTATTATCTTTTCACGTTTGAACACCTTAATTATTGAGCGATTTTTTAAAGGAGCCGTATTTATATTTGCCTTATTGGTAGGCTGGGGGCTTATACAGCATTTTACAGGTTCATGGTATATTGTTCCGCAGGGGAATAGGGCAAATGCGATTTTTTATACTCCAAATACCTTTGCAAGCGGGATTAATCTTTTTTTACTTCCATTAATCACGATGTATCTAACAGGCATTAGTCCTCGTTTAACTTATAGGCTTAGCTTATTCTTTTTTGCGGGTCTTATGGCTACTCAAAGCCGCGGCGGCTATTTAGGGCTGATATTGGGGATGTTATTTTTAGCTTTATTTACATTCATCGGACATAAACAGTTGGAATGGAGCCGAGTACGCTGGGCACGACTGGCGCTTGGGCTTGTAGTTGTTATTTTAATC
>CAZHHV010000048.1:0-12616 GCA_964532335.1 uncultured Nitrospiraceae bacterium | reverse complement strand
TTTCCCTTGCAAGAAGGCCCGGCGATATAAACTTCCACAACTGGTAAAATATTACAGGCAAGGCAAGCACCAGAGCGGCTACAAATGACACTTTCATGCTCATCCAGAAAGCCTCGGCAGGCGCCAGAAATACAAGCTTAGTAGCCTGGGAAAGTTTTTCCTGAGGAATTATGCTTATAAAAGGATTTTTCATAGAAAAGGACAGGCCGTATTTGAGCGGAAACATCATGGATTTGAAAATCTCTTCAGAATAATTAAACGCAAACACAAAAGCTGTCAGCAGGGCAGTCAGGGATATGGTAATCCTCTTTCTGAGTTCTCCGAGATGTTCTATAAGGGGCATTCTTTCATTTTCCATATTCCTCACCACGCATGAGCAGAAAGCTTAAGGGTTTGAAATATGTAACCTCTCAACATTCACTCTGCCCCTTTCTCTTTATCTGTACGTCCCTTCGCTGTATTTGCCTCGTTAGCTGTAGTTGCCTCTTTTTCGGTTTTGCCGGTAACATCCAGTCCGCCTAAGGCGGAGGACAGCGGATCTTTGATATCACGGAGTCCAGAGTCTATCTGCTCCTTAACTCTGGACATCGGTTCTTTTATATCATGCAGCTCAGAGTCCATCTGCTCCTTAATGCCGTACATTGCCTTCTTAATCTCAGCCATGCCCTTACCGATTGTCCTGCCAAGTTCAGGAAGCCTCTTAGGGCCGAAAACCAGTAAAGCAACTATAAAAATAAGTATAAGTTCCTGCATTCCAATATCAAACATTATTCTCTCACCCTGATGCTGCGGTATAAATAACTGTTGCCGCGTTTAAGAAGCGTTAAAATTCTTTCACCGGATTTCATGCCCTTGATGATTATAGCAAATTCCTCTGTCGAATTAATCCTGCTGCCGTTCGCCTCTATTTTGACCCTGCTAATCATTTATCCTCCTCATATACCTTCTTTATCGTTTTCTTTTCAACAGGAAGAATTGCCGTTATTGAGAGCGTAACCCTGTATTCAGGACTCCTGTTTTTAAAGTCAACTCCTACGCCTACGGTTGTATAAAGATAATCGGTTGTCATGAACCTGTAGCCGAATCTGCCCTCAAGGTCATCAAGGCTGCCTGAATAGTGGCTTTTCCTCCCATATATCTCTGCGAGCACCTTAAAATCGTGCGCAGCCGAAAAATCAAATCCGGCTGCGAAGCTTACCTCATCTTCAAGTTTTGATGAGCCGACCTTCTCATAAAATATATTAGCATGTCCGCTTACAGGCCCGACTCTCTTGCTGACGATAATGCCCGCGCCTGCCCTCCCGTCTGTGCTGAAAACTTCCTTCCCTGACGGCACTGAGGCGTTGACCATATAGGCTACGGAAGGCGTATATTTAGTTTCATCAATAAATCTGTGTTTTACGCCTAAAGCGATGTCTTCAAATCCTGATTTAACATTTTCCCATCTGTCGACATAAGGGACAGCAGCTGTAAATTCTATCCTGTCATTTATACCGTGCGCATACTGAAAAAGATACCTGAAAAAATCAGGTTCTATAGACTTTTCGACTCCGGCTCCAACTGCGTATTGTCCCTTCTTTAGGCTGTCTGCGCTGAATGTTGAGAAAACTCCATGAGGGGCGACGGGCTGGAGGCCTTTTATATCAAATCCGTAAGCATGCCTGATGAAAAGAGTGCAGATGAAAAAAAACAGAAGAAAAACATATTTTTTCATTCATAAAACATACCAGAAAAAATCTATAACTGTCAATCAAGGTTCTTGGCGCAAAAGAAGCCCGAAGGGGTTGGACGCAGTCTTTTGCACCATGTTAGCCGTCCGCTGCGGGCAAATCGTATTTTTTAGGTTCTTTCTCATTTCAAGTGGGTAAATCTCCCCTTCCTTGATAAAAGTTTCCCTCTCTATTTCCCATCCCTTGATGGAAGGGGATTAAGGGGAGGGTGAGATAAACAGTTACTCCTTATTATTTCTAAAACCCCTTGCATATCGGGTTGAGAAAGAGACGAAAAAATCCATATTAAAATTAAAAGAAAGAATCATCCCTTTTCCCTCTTCTTTCTGATAAATACCAAAGCCAACAAAAGCAAAACAGCCAATATAAGAAGCAGGATGCAGTTAAACGACAGTATGCTTTCTTCGTAAACAACGGTTTTATGGACTTGTTCCTGTATGGTTATTTTTTCGGGTTCGGCAGTTTCCGGCGCTTTGTTTTCTTCAGCAGGCAAAGCCTTGTTTATCTCATCCGGCTGTGCTGGCTCTATCCGGTCTTTCGGAACGGCAGCGGGAGTTTGTTCAGGCCGGATTTGTTTAATTGGATTCCCTTTTTTATCAAGCCGAATCGGCTTCCAGTCTTTATCATGCAGGTGATACTCGCCGGTTCTCAATTCCCATTCCGTGCAGTTCTTCCAGCACTTATGCCCGCCCCTGTAATCGGTCCTGCCAGGATGGGCATAGGTGGAAAATGGGAATAAAAGAAAGAAAATAATTATAACGATGTTTCTCATTTTTTAACAATTGCTGTCCCTATTTATTTCCTTCGTTGTTATCGTTGAATACTATTTTCATACCATTTGTGAGCCAAAGGCATGTCTGTGTTTCATGCCAAAATTTTAGATGCAAAATCTATTTCTTGCTTGAAATAAACACGCCGTCCCAATCAGAAGGCGGCGGCGCCTGAAGGTATTCACGGCATCTATCAGCGTAAAGTTTTGCAACGGGGTCATTGTATTCACCTATAAGCCCTGTAAAAATATCAAGTGCATTCTGAAAACCCTTGGCCCTGTAAACCTTCAGGGCTTCGGAAAATCCCTCTGCAAGCTTGTTATTCCCGTCTGCCATTAACTCAAAAATCGCAACGGGTTTTTCCTTGCCCACAACCCTCATAAGATCTATTTCCCTCAGCAGGAATTTATCCTTAATTTTTCCCGCTGTAAACTCGCTCAGCATTATATGGGTGCCGTAATACTTGTTCTGCCCCTCAAGCCTTGAAGCCAGATTTACCGTGTCGCCAATCGCCGTATAATCAAATCTCATGTCAGCTCCCATATTTCCTACAACCGCATATCCTGTATTTACTCCTATCCCTATATCAACAGGAGGAAGCCCTTTCTGCTTAAAACTGCTGTTTATTTCCTTCAATTTATCAATCATTTCTTTTGCTGTCCTGCATGCCTTTTCAGGGTGATCCATCACATCAAGGGGTGCGTTATAAATTGCCATCACAGCATCGCCTATATACTTATCCAGCGTCCCTTTATTTTTCAGGACCACTTCTGTCATAGGGCCAAGATATTCGTTAAGAAGTGAGACAAGCACATCAGGAGCAAGTTTTTCCGAGATGCCCGTAAAGCCTCTTATGTCTGAAAACAAAACAGTTATTTCTTTCTTTGCGCCTCCAAGCGCAAGCCTGTCAGGATTCTTTATTATCTCCGCAACAAGCTCAGGCGAAACATAGCTTGAAAACGCTTTTTTAAGATAGCGGTTCTTCCTTTCCACTACAAGATTCCTGTACGCCTCAGAGCTTATGAATGCCATTGCTGTTGAGGAAAGCGGGTATAAAAGACTCATATCTATGGAATAATTTCTGAACAATAAATAATTGAAAACAGCATATATGCCCGACACAAACATAAAAGCAATCAGCCCCAGAAAACTGTTCCTCAATACACCGAGAAGCAATGTAAGTATTACAGGGAATAATGCTAAACATAAAATTTCAATAGCAATTATCCTTCCATCCCTTAATATGAATCTGCCCTGAAGCGCATTGGACGCTACAGTTGCATGTATCTCAACTCCGGGAAAGGCTGACTCAACAGGAGTTGCCCTCATGTCATAGATGCCGACCTCTGTCGCGCCTACAAATACAATGCAGTCCTTGAGTTCTTCTTTTTTTATCCTCCTCTTAATAACATCAACTGCTGACAGCGTGGTGATAGTCCCGCCTTTGCCGTAGTAATTCACGGTAAGCCTTCCGCTTTCATCAGAAGGGATAGACATGTCTCCAAGCCTGAGAGAGGAAACACCGAAAGGTTCCACTTCAAGCATAATCTCCTTGCCTGTGTAATGTCTCAGTGCCTTTAAAGCCAGAGAGGGATAGACCTCTCCGTTATAAAGCATGAGAAGCGTGGATTTCCTTACAGGGCCGTCAGCGTCCGGGTCTGTATTGAAAAAGCCGAAATCCAGAGCGCCGCGTCCGAGCAGCGGGATATTCGCCTCCACAAAGGGACGCTGAAGTACAGGAACCGACGTCACGCCATCCGCAATCTTAAGCAGTTTTATTTTTGACAACTCAATCTGTGATATAGCCTTGGAGTCTATATCTTCTTTCTCATCCCTGAAAAAGTAACCGAGGACTGCATTGCCGTTCTTTGCTATAGCCATGGAAAGAATTGCGTCTTCCCTGCTGTCCGAACGCTCGGAGAAAACAATATCCAACGCTGTTACCTTTACCCCGTATTCTTTCAAACTATTCAGAAGTCCGGCAAATACAGATCTCTTCCAAGGCCATCTGCCGAGTTCATTGATGCTCTTTGAATCTATTGCAACTATCACAACCCTTTTGTCAGGCTGAATATTTTCCCGGATTTTAAATCTTGCGTCCTTGAGCTTCAGGTCTACTGCATCAAGGAAATGAAAATTCTGCCTGTAAATGAAAAAGGTCAGAACTGAAGCAAGAAGACCAATTACAATAAAGGTCAGCAGTTTGGAGTATTTCATAATCGCCCCTTCTCTACGAGTCTACGACAAGCCCGTTTCCTCCCGCTTTGGCGGGATTACCGCATCAATGCGCCTGAGGCGCATTAATCTTTAATTCTCTGGAGATAAGTCTCTACATTGCCTATGTGTTTGCCGTTAGGAAATTCGCTTTTATACTGAAGCAGCCTTTCCTTTGCCCGTTTTGCAAATCCCATTTCATCAAGAAGTATCCCTGTAAGATAGAGCGCTGTCTCACGCTGCGGGCTTACCGGGTATTCCTCAAGAATGAGCAGATATTCTGCAAGCGCAGCCTCCTGATTTCTAAGGAACCTTGAATAAACAGCTCCCCTTTCAAGCCTTGCATCGCCTCTGATTTCGAGTTTATCGCTAAGGTCCAGCGCTATCTGAAAAACATAGAGCGCTTCTTCATACTTCCCTGAATCTGCAAGATAATGACCGTGCTGTATGTTCCATCTGGCTATAATATGAGGGAGATTTCCTGAGGCCTCCCACTCTTCCGGAGGCTGGGCTGCCGTGATTTTCTCGAAGCCCTCCTTTGCAGTATATAAAGGCGTGTTCTGTTCAACCTTAACAGGGTCTGTAGGCGTTATCCCCCTTGTATTCTGAACCATTGTATCAGCAGTCAGCGGTTTGTTTGAAGCAGAGTCGCCTCCAATCTCAGCGCTTCCTTCATTTCCGAAAAGGACATTTGCGTAACCCTGTGTCATCATCATAAATTCAGTCCCTTTGATGCCGGCAACTGCCGTAGGGCTTTTCACCTTGAAATTTGTCTGCTGTCCTGCAAGCCTTGTAACAGTAGCCCTGAGTTTGCCCTGAGTTAATTTAAAAACCCCTTCTTTTTTACCAGTTGAAAACCGAAATTTATCTATCTCCAGCTCTGGGTTAATGGCAAGGGTAAAAGTACTGGCGTCGGACCAGGACCGGTTGGGCCAACCAATCTTGCCGGGCTTTATCCAGTATCCTTCTTTAAATTCCATGCCTTCCTTTGCTTTTTTATAAGGCACGTTGGCTTTGTCTCTCCATGATACCTCACCGCTGAGCTTTGCAATCTTGCCGGCAGCAGCATACACAGTGGAAACGAACATAAAGAGACACACATTCGCCAGAAGAATTAAAAATATCTTTTTCATAACCGCCTCCCCAAATCAGGTTTTTAGCCCGTTACACTTTTTTAGGGCTTCCACACACAAAGCATGGCGTTACCCTTCAACTAAAATTAATATCAAATGCTGCCTTTACTGTCAAGGTAAAAATACCATGCCTGCGCTAAAACCGTTTCTCAATATGCCCTGATGATATGTTATCCCTTAACTATTAACCACGGAAAGAAGGTTCAGTTCTTCATAGATTTCTTCGGGCGTCATTATTGCGCCGCCCGTTCTTCCGTAAAAAAGAACTTCAGATTTGCCGTTAACAGCAAGCCTTACATCCTCAACCATCTGGCCTGCATTAAGTTCAATCGTGATAAACCTCCTCTTGGGATTTGCAAGAGATGCAAGTTCCTTTTCAGGGAAAGGGAAAAGACTGATGGGACGGAAAAATCCTAATCTGGAACCTTCACTCCGCAACTTCTTGACAGCAGAAAATGCTATACGAGCTGCAGTTCCGAATGCAACAACTATTGTCTCGGCGTCTTCTGTGCCAAACATCTCAAATCTCACCTCATCTTCTTTCATCTTCCTGTATTTTTCCTGAAGAATACTGTTTCTGAATTCAAGCTGGCCTTCGCCCATGTAGAGGGACCTGATTACATTGGGCTCTCTTATACCTGACCCCTCTCCTGATTTGATTACATTTGGATTTCTGCCTCCGCATCCTGTCAACGCCCATGTCTTCTCCGGAAGGCCAGGCTTTATATAAGGCGTCTGATAAAAAGGCTCCATCATCTGTCCCAGTATCCCATCGCCGAGAATCATTGCAGGATTCCGGTATTCATCTGCCTTATCAAAGGCAAGCATGGTCAAATCCCAGAGTTCCTGAAGATTATACGGAGCATATACAAGAAGTTTATAATCGCCGTGCCCGCCGCCTTTTACCGTCTGAAAATAATCCGCCTGGCTGCCCGATATGTTGCCAAGTCCGGGCCCTCCCCTCTGCATATTCACAATTACAGATGGAAGCTCTGCTCCGCACAGATAGGAAACAGTCTCCTGCATCAGGCTTATGCCGGGGCTGCTTGACGATGTCATAGCCCGCGCGCCCGCAGCAGAGGCGCCATACACCATATTAATTGCGGCAAGTTCGCTTTCAGCCTGAATAAATACTCCTCCCTCATCTTCCATGCGCCAGGACATATATTCAGGGATTTCGTTTTGCGGGGTTATAGGATAGCCTGCATAAAAACGGCAGCCTGCCTGAATCGCCGCCTCTGCGATAACCTCATTACCCTTCATGAAAATCTTTTTAGCCATCGGAAACATTATATCACATTTGACAAAACTCTTACCCTTACATTATGATTTTTTCACAATACCGGGGAGACATTAATGTATTTTCAGGAACTGATTTTAAAGCTTCATGAATTCTGGTCCAAGCAGGGCTGTGTTCTGCTCCAGCCTTATGACATTGAAGTCGGCGCAGGGACCTTCCATCCCGCAACCTTTTTTAAAGTCCTCGGGCCCGAGCCGTGGAAAACAGCTTATGTTGAACCTTCAAGGAGGCCTACAGACGGCAGATACGGCGAGAATCCGAACAGGCTTCAGCATTATTACCAGTATCAGGTAATCCTTAAGCCCTCGCCGAATGAAAGTCAGGAAATTTATCTTGAAAGCCTCACATATCTCGGCATAGAACCTCAAAAACACGACATACGGTTTGTGGAAGATGACTGGGAATCACCGACACTTGGCGCATGGGGGCTTGGATGGGAAGTCTGGCTTGACGGAATGGAGATAACGCAGTTCACATATTTTCAGCAGGTAGGAAGCCTTGACCTGAAGCCTGTATCGCTTGAGATAACATACGGCCTTGAAAGAATCGCCATGTATCTTCAGAACGTGGACAATGTATTCAACCTTGATTGGTCCAAAGGAATAAAATACGGCGACATTCACCATATAGACGAGGTGGAATTTTCAAAATATAATTTTGACCATGCAGATACAGAACTTCTTGTAAAACAATTTGAGGCCTGCGAAAAAGAGTCCATAAGACTGAATGAACTCGGGCTTGTCCTTCCGTCATATGAGTTCTGCCTCAAGTGTTCCCACACATTCAATCTTCTTGATGCCAGGGGAGCTATCTCTGTAACAGAGAGGACAGGCTACATTGCGCGTGTGAGAAACCTTGCAAGACTCTGCGCCCATGCATATCTTAAACAGAGAGAGGAAATGGGCTTCCCGTTGCTGAAGACTTAAATTTAACAAGCCGAAACTGTCCGGATACTTGGTGATTTTTCCATTTGAAAAATCCTTCAAATGTGATATAGTTTAGACAGTTTTAGAAAAATACGACAGTTCGCATAGTAATCGTTAGAAGTCAGGGAAACATGGAACTCGATACTACGCAGATCATCAAGGATTTCGTGGATCACCTAATGGTGGAACTGAAACCGCATGAGACAGCGGTATACATATTTCTGCTGACCAAATCTTACTTGACCACTGGCTCTGCGTCCGTTCGAGTTGGTCAGAGAACAATTGCACCTCAGTATGGCCGCGGAAAACAGGGCGCTGCACCCGCACGGAATCAACTCATCCAGCAGCTCAAGACCCTTGCTGAAAAGGGGTGCATTCGGAAGGGAGATACCAACAGAGATGGCACGCTTTACACGGTCTATCTACCTATGGAAATTCCCCTGGTGAGAAACAAGCTGGTGAGTCCAGAACTTGCGGGCGATGATGACTTCTTCACAGTCCCGGAAAAAAGGAAAGAGATTTATGACAGGGATAATTGGACTTGCGGATACTGCGGAGATTCAGTAAGCCAAGATAACGCTACGCTCGACCACATACTGCCTCAATCCAAGGGTGGGACTCACGGGAAGAGTAATTTGCGTACGGCATGTCTTATGTGCAATAGCATCAAGTCGGAAAAAACGGAAGAGGAAGCCGCAATGCCGTTGCTCAAAAGTATTCGTGAAAGGAAGGGTAGCGTCGGTAAGCTATGACTTTTAACTATTCGCTCAACACCGGCGCGCATTACGCTGCGCTCCATGCGCACGAGTTAGTTCAAGCATTAAGAGTATCTATGCTACCACTCAATTTTCTGCGACTTTAAAAAATTCTGTGCTGCCTTGTCTCGCTTTGGCCACTGGTTGAATTTGGCTTTCTTGCAGGCACGGATGGTACGAATAAATATGGCGATCCAGATGTATGGTAATTCACATAACAACCACATCAATGATTAAATGGGGACAGCGCCCATTTTATTGACAGAAATAGGATGGATTGTTTACCATTAGCACATGCCGAGAATAGCCAGAGCAGTTGCAGTCGGATTCCCTCATCATATCACTCAGCGGGGTAATTACCACCAGAGAGTTTTTGAAAGCGATGCCGATTACCTTCAGTATTTGGAATGGTTGCGGCCATATAGTAAGAAATATGCGTTGAAGATATGGGGGTACTGCCTCATGAGCAATCATGTGCACTTCATAGCTGTGCCTATGGAAAACGATTCCCTCGCAAAGACATTCAATACCCTTCATATGAGATATTTGCAACACATCAATACACGACAAGAAAACAGGGGGCACTTATGGCAGGGACGCTTCTTTTCCTGTGCGCTTGATGAAAGGCATCTCTATGCTGCAATGCAGTATATCGAAAATAATCCTGTGAAGGCTCGTCTTGTTAAGAAGGCTGAAGATTATCGGTGGTCGAGTGCATTCGCTCATGTAAATGGGAAGAAGGATATGGTCTTAGCGGATGATTGTTACATGGTTGAAAGAATAAAAGATTGGCCATCGTATCTCAGAGAGAAGGAAGACACAATATTAGTCGCGGATATTCGGCAAAGCACAAAAACAGGTCGCCCCTGTGGAGATAACAGATTTGTGATGAGAATGGAAAAGCTGCTCGAAAGAAAACTGCTTGCCTTGCCGAAAGGAAGACCTCGTAAGGCAAAATAAATGGGCGCTGTCCCCATTTAACTCATCAAACGTCTGCTCTTGGTCGCGCATACGGAGAGAGGGGAAACAATACGAATTATCAGCGCGCGTCTTGCAATCGCGCACGAAAGGAAACGACATGAAAGCTAAAGAAAAGAGAATCAGTGATGAATTACGCCCCGAATACAATTTTGATTATTCAAAAGCTGTTCGCGGCAAGTATTACAAACGCATTTTAGAAGAAGGAGCTAACGTTGTCATGCTTGAGCCAGATGTGGCGAAGGCATTTGTTGATTCAGCCGCAGTAAATGCTGCATTAAGGTCATTACTTGATTTGACGAAAACAACACAGCGCCTAACAAAAAAATCCAGCGGACGGGGAATAGCCGCTCATTAATTTTGGCAAAGGTCGTTTCCCCCGCCGCTGATTTAGGTCGTTAGACTATGAGTGAGACCGCGCGGGACCCTTCTCCAATTTCCCGCACACCTCTTCTCGGACAAGAAAGCCCTCCAATCCCTCAAGATTACCTCTAAACATCTCACGGCTCATCTATATCACCACTCAATTTTCTGCGTCTTTAAAAAATTCTGCGCTGCCTTATCTCCTAATCTCGCAGCCTTCCTGATGTCCTCCACTGCCTTATAAGTATCGCCGAGCAGCCCATAAACCCTGCCGCGGTTGAAATAAGCCTCAGAATCGCCGGGATTCAACTCCACAGCCTTGTTAAAATCCTCAAGCGCCTTGTGATAATTTCCCGATTCGGCATAAGCAAGTCCCCTGTAAAAATAAGCCTTCTCATATTCGGGATTTAATTTTATGGCATGGCTGAAATCTTCAAGCGCCTGTTGTTCTTTTCCCAGCGCCCCATAGGCAACTCCGCGATAGCAATAAGCCTCTTCATGTTTGGGACTCAATTTTACAGCCATGGAGTAGTCCTTAACAGCCTGCTGATAACTGCCTGACCTTAGATAGGCATTCCCTCGAGAGACATAAGCCTTAGCATATTTAGGATTTAGCTTTATAGCCTTTGCACTGTCTTTAACAGCCAGATTATTGTTGCCGGCTTCCCCATAGGCATTCCCTCGAAAGATATAAAACTTTTCATTATTAGGATTTAATTTTATAGCCTTCGTAAACGCCTCGACTGCTTTCTGCGGGTTGCCGGAATTCACAAGCACGCACCCATTTTCAAACCAGTCAATTGCGATTAGAATCTTTACCGCCTCGTTGTACTGCGCTGTTTTTTTTGCGTCTACTTCCTGCTGTTCTTTTAATTTTTCAAGCCTTTTTAAAATTCCTGCGGCTTTCTTTCTTACATCTTCTATTTCTCCTGTATTCCTCTTATCCCTGCTCAGAACGGCAATAGACTTAACTATCTCATCGGGATTAACAGAAATCCCTGCTTTAACATAAAAGGCATTTTTATCCCATTTCTGTTCTATCACATCAGTCCTTACAATTACCGAGATAAGAGCCGTAGTCTGATTTTTAGTAAGTCGAAGGGTTTTTATCACTGCCTTGTTCTCAAGATACGCTTCTACTTCCCCGAATAAAAGCCTCTTCACATTTTCCATCGCAATTATACGGGCAGAACCCTTGCTGTCAAGCTCTCCTGCCTGATAGGTATATTCCTTCTGGAAAGAAACCGTTTCAGCAAAAGCAATACCGCCTGATATAAGAGCAATCAGAAATCCGATAATAAGAAGTTCATTAGTAAGGCTGCATTTTTCCGTCATTCCAGCTTGTCTGGAATCTTTCTTAAGAAGGATTGCGGACAAGCCGCAATGACAGAAACTGTTCCATCGCGTTGTTTTAGTTATGAGTTTATTAGTAACTTTTTTTATTAACATTTCTCAGTAATCTCACTTTACTTCTCTACGAGTCTATGACCGGAGATGCAGCAGGGTCAAAAGGGTTTGTCCTCACAGCAAGGGAAAACAGATAAGGATAGCTTTCCTTCAGATGTTTCATATATGCCAGCCATTCTGTTATCAGCATAATATACGCCCTCTTTATATCACCTGAAAGATGTTCATAATCAGGCTTGGGCAGGGTTTTCAAATTTTTTCTGTGTGATAATTCCTCTGTCAGATGAGATACAGCCCACAGGAGGTCAGTAAAAAATTCATGCTCCAGCAAATTCGGATTCTGCAAAAGCGCGAGTAAAAACCTTCTTTCTCCTATAAGAAAATCCCTCAGGCCCTCAATATTGCCCCTATTGATCTCAACTTTACAGTCGTAATTCTTAACATATTTTTTCACCATGGAAAATTCCTGTCCCGACCAATTGGAAGCAACAACGAGTTTTACGCCTAACTTGTTACTCTGGGGATCGAAAACAGAAAGTAATTTCAGAAGCGTTATGCCAACCTCATTGAAAAAAACCCCAATCACCATATTCATCTTCTTCAACATGGTGCGCTTTTCTCTTGCGTTAAGCAGCCTGTGTATAATCAGCGTAACCAGCAAAACTTCAATGGGGACAAATGCAATATCACCTAATAAATAAATAAAGATGTGGTGACTGTCTCTGAAGATTGCATAATGGAGAAGGTAAAGAACAGCGGAGAGCGCAACCAGAGAAATGCCCAGAAGAACCTGCCAATTCAAGATTTTTTTCACCTATAAATACCCATCTTTGTCATGCTGGCTTGTCCAGCATCCTTCTGCAAGAAAGATTCCCGACAAGCGGGAATGACATTTTCATTGCCCTTTGTGTCTCTTTGAGGCATGTGTCTTTCATATTTGAATATCCCTGCTCCGTCATTACTAATGCTTCATAAACAATCTATCAACCAGTTGACTCATAATAAAATGTTACCGAAGGCTCGCTGACTCAACGTGTTTT
>CAZHHV010000047.1:0-13005 GCA_964532335.1 uncultured Nitrospiraceae bacterium | reverse complement strand
CCTCTCAAAGATTTCCATAAATATCCCTCATCAATCCCGGCAATATCTCCATCCAGGCACTCTCAAGTCTTTTCTCTAAGGTGTTTGAAATTCGAATCTTCCCGGCTTTTGCCTGTACTTCCAGCCCGCCGGTAATGCTGCTGGCTGTTATTATCTCTGCGTCAGGAAAGTATTCCTTTGCAATCTTTTCATCCTCCGTATTAACCTTAACCATTTCCCATTTGCAAAAAGGCAGCTCCTTAGCCAGCGAACAAAATACATCCGGATATCCTTCATCCCGTAAATTATTAAGAACAGATGCCGCAAGACGATAAAGACGCACTGACAGATCCTTTTCTGCCGCAAGCCTGACAGCATCTGCCTTTTGTTTCGCCTCTGAAAGAATAGGGTCTATCTGATCCTTAATTGCCGCTGCCTGCATCAGACTATATTTCTCATGCATCCTGTTAATCCTTTCAGCGGCATCCGTCTTTATCTTCCCGGCCTCCGCCCCAGCCTCCTGCCATATCGCCTGAGCTTTTTCATCTCCTTCCCTTCGAAGGGCTTCTATCAGTTCTTTACAACCCATGTTACTTAATCATCAGCAATATCATTGTGGCCACGACAAAGCCCAGAATAACCATCGTCTCCGGAATAGCAAGAAGAATAATAATCGTGCCGCTAAGCTCCGGTTTTTCGGCAAGTGTGCCTGCGCCTGCAGAACCGATCCTCGACTGCGCCCATGCAGTCGCAATTGCAGTGAGACCTATTGCGAGGGCTGCTGCTAAAGCTATCAATGCCTTTTCCATTGTGTCTCCTCCTTTTATTTTTTAAGCGGCTCGAATCTCCTGCCGCCGGGTTCCATGAACTTGCTGAAAAATTCCACATAATGAAGCCGCAACGCATGAATCGTGGGAGAAAAGACCCCGAGGATTATATTTATGAGATGAAGGAGTCCAGCAACCACAACTCCGACAACAATATTTCCTGCCATCCCTGTAAAACTATTGGCCACGAATGCAAGAAGCACAGAAGTAAGTCCAAGGGCCATTATCCTTGCATATGAGATTATATTGCCGATGTTTTTAAGAAGTTCAAAGGGAGCAAGCAGACCGCCTGTAAAAAACAGAAGCGGTGTGAGAACCAGTATCGCTATAACAACAGGCTTTACAAAGAGGTCAGGGAAAATGTCGAAAAAGACCGCAATTAAGGCCATTATGCAGAGTATTACAATGATGTTCAAAAGCCTGTACAACGCCTCCCTCTTTGTCTTTTTCCTGAATGCGGCAAGCATCCCTAAAAATAGCCCTAACATTATATGAACGACGCCTACGGTCACAGCAAAATACAGGACAGGCATAACCGCTGTCCGCCTCTCAATGCATATGGGCTCTATACCGAAAAGTATTTTGGGGAGCTCCCCAAAAAATTCACCATAGAGAATTCCGAAAAAAATTGCATATATGGAAGATATAAGGAGTATCCTGGCTGCATCTTGAATGCTTCTCCTTCCTCCGAACTTCTTGATCATAAAAAAAGCAGTAAGCATCAGTATCAGCCCGTAACCGGCATCGCCTAAGATCATCCCGAAGAATAAAGGGAAGAATATGCCTATGAACGGCGTCGGGTCGTAAGAGGCATACCTCGGCAGCGGAAGCAGCCTTACAAGTAGTTCGAAAGGCTGAAAATATGCAGGGTTTTTGATAGCAACCGGCACCCTTTCAATGTCCTCCTCGCGTATTTCCTTTTCCTCGATCACCACCTTACCCGCAAAGGACTCCATCAATTGTCTTCTAATCTTATTCACATCCCCGGACGGTATCCAGCCGTATACAAAGAAACACATCCTTGTCTCAAATACAGATGCCGTTGCCCTTAGAAGTGAGAGCCTTTCGTCCAGCCATTCCGCAACCCTATTGTAGATAGGCATCCACCTTGCGGCAAACTCCTCCAGTTCCTTATCTAATGCCTTGCTCTCCGAGTTAAGACCGGCAATCCTTTCTTTTAAAAAGACAATCTTCTCAGGGAAGGCCAGACTGCCGAGATAAGGCGGAAAACTAAATTCCGGGATATGTTCATCACTGAGCAGCCCTCTGATTTTTTCCGATAACTTTTTTTCGGCGATTATCAGACCGACTAAAGAACCGTCAGATGCCGTGGCTGTCAGCAACTCAAACCTGTCTTCCAACAGCCTTGACAGCAGTGCCTTTAAGTCTTCTACAGCGCCGGCATCCTTTATGGTAAGCCCTATAAAGTCAATATCAGTCGCTTTCTCTATGCCTTTAAGGATGGATTCTATCGCATCAAGAAATATCTTATACCTGCTTATTTCATCAGTTTCTTTCTGCAATGCCTCTTTTTTTTGTGAAAGCCCTCTACAGGCTGTTGAATGCCTTTTAACGTTTTCAGCAATAGTAGCAATAATGGAACGGGGCTCAATATAGCTTTTTCTGACAGAAACCTGCGGCAAATAGGAAAATAGTTCTCCGAGCCTGGACTTAAGGTCTTCAAGAAAGAGCCTCTCTGATAAAGACCGCTCATCCGGCAGAAAAGGCCTGATATACCTTTCTTCCACCTTTTCGACAAAGCCAAGTGTGGTTGGCTCAATATGGAATATGCCTGATTCCTGCAGCATAGAAAGTACATCCTGCAAAAGGCCCTTTGGCCCGGCTATCTCAATTTTTGACATTCTGATTATCATTATGGTCTCATTGCCCTGATGCATTACGAATAGGCAGTATCTTATTAATATGTCTTTCTATGACCCTCTTTAGCTCTTCGTCGCTTATTTGAATGAGCCTCTCCGATCTTGCAGCAGCGTTGGCAATTATCTCGTGTGCCTTTCTTTCAGTATCCAGCCTCGCATCTTTTATTGCCTGCTCGAATAACTTTTTTATTCTCTCCTCTTCTAAAAAAATATCTTTCTCTGCTTTTTTCTTAACCTCATCTACCAGCTCCCCGGCCTTCTTCTTTTCCATCAAAAGCCTGTCCCTGATAGCCCTTTCAACATCTATCACTTCATTAAGCACATTCCTTTCCATAGCCAAATTGTATCAGAAATAGGCGCAAGGCGCTATAATTTAGAAGGTATGTTTGACTTTTCACGCAAGAAACCATTATATTTTGACTGCCTTGGAAAAAAATTTAATAAAGGATAGAGAATTTTGGATTTTACAGATATAATCAGGCAGATAGTCCTCCTTGCTTTTCCTGTCCTCATAGCGGTTACATTTCATGAGCTTGCCCATGGTTATATCGCAGACAGGCTCGGCGATCCCACTGCGCGGCTTGCAGGAAGGCTTACGATTAATCCCTTAAAACATCTTGACCCGATAGGAACACTGGTCTTCATTGTTACAAGGATGATAGGATGGGCAAAGCCTGTTCCTGTAAACCCGTATAATCTGAGAAATCCTAAAAAGGATATGATATGGGTGTCCCTTGCAGGGCCTGCAGCTAATTTGATTATTGCTGTTCTCGCGTCTGTTGTCTTCAGAATTCTGTTGAATCTGCCTGTTTCTCCTTTTAGCGATCTGGGGCAAAAAATCCTTGCCCCTCTTATCCTGATAGCACGGATTACTGTTACGATTAATATTGGTCTTGGGGTTTTTAATCTGATTCCTGTGCCGCCGCTTGATGGAAGCAAGATATTGATGGGACTATTGCCTCACAGGCAGGCGGCTGCTTACAGCAGGATTGAGCCTTACGGTTTTTTTATCCTGCTTGGGCTTATATTCCTGAGAATTACAGACTACATCATAGTCCCGATAATAATTCTCATAAGATACCTTCTTTTAGGGCAATAAGAAATCTGTTAGTGTTTAGCAGGGAGATACACTTCAACGCACTCTGATGCTTTTAAAGATTTTTTTTATATCTCCCTATTTTTTACTCTCTGATAGAACTCACATTTTCTGCAGTCCTCGTATTTTTGCGCGAAGGTCCCCTGCACCTTTCCCTCGCAGAATGTGCCTGCCACTGCCCAGCATATCCTGCCGAAATTGGGATAGGCAGGGCATTTAATTGTTGCATCTTTATCCCTGCCGCATTTCATGTGCTCCCAGCATTTTATTTTTAATGATTCCTCTTCGCTCTGATACGGGAAATACAGGCTGAATGCGGAGCCTTTTCCCTCAATGCTCTCCGCTTTTATGAACCCGCCGTGCTCCTCTATAATCTTGCTCGCTATTGAAAGCCCAAGCCCTGTGCCGCGGCCAATCTCCTTGGTGGAAAAGAAAGGCTCGAATATTAAAGGCAGCTTATCCTCCAGTATCCCCTTACCAGTGTCAGACACCTTTATAAAAACATACGTCACATTATGCAAATCCTCTCTGCCTGATGCTATTCTTAAAATCCCCCCGCCGGACATTGAGTCTATTGCGTTGGTGATGAGGTTGCTTAAGGCACGCCTGACCTGCTCTATATCTATAAGAATAGGCGGCACATCCTCCTCTATTTTTATTTCTACAACTATATTCTGTTCCTTGCACATATCCTCATAAACCACCAATGTGTCATTAACAACATATTCAATGTCATGCCTGTCGAGATGAAACCTCGCTTCCCTTGAAAATGCAAGGACATCTCTTAATATCCTTTCAAGTCTGTCTGTTTCGCACCTTATAATATCGGCGTATCCCTTCTCCTTTTCATCACAAGCTATTTTGGATAGTCTGCGGGCAAATCCGCCTATGGAAGTAAGGGGATTTCTTATTTCATGGGCTACATCTGCTGTAAGTCTTCCAAGTGAAGCAAGCTTCTCTGCCTGGATTAATTTATCCTGCGAGTTTTTTAATTCCCTTGTTCTTTTAGCCACCTCATCTTCCAGGGTTTTAGTACAGTTCTCCATCTTCTCCCTTGCTGTTTTGAGGTTTTCCGTCATTACATTAAAAGTATCGGCAAGAAGTTTCATCTCATCCTCTGAGTTTATTATGGCTTTCTGCTCTAAATCGCTTTCTGAAACCTTTTTCATAGCGCTTGAAAGCGTTGAAACAGGGTTAAGGACAAATCTCCGCAGGACCAAATACAAGATTATGGAACTTATACTTATGAAGACAACGGCATAGATGGTTATCCATATGGTTTGCTTCCGGATATTTTCATCAACAGAGGAAAGGGAAAAGTCGGTTTCAAGGATACCCAAGACCCTTTGCTCCTGCGGATGGATATGACAGGCTGCGGTATAACAGGAAGGCTCGTTGTAGATCGGATCAACAAAGGTCAGAAGCCTGTATCCTTCCCTGCCACTATATATTACCCACTGGTTTTCGGTTTTTAAGGCCAGGGACGGCTTATCAGGATTAACATGACAGCCTATGCAGGCAGGCGAGCTTCTGTCAACCATATGCCCGATTTCTTTATGTGAGAAGGAATAGAATATCTTTCCCTTACTGTCAAAAATCCTTACACCTTTAATATTCTCTGCAGAACCCACGCTGTCTATGGTTTGCTGTATGGACTCTCTGTGAAAGGTAAGCATACTGTACCGGGTGCCCTTTTTAATCAGGTCAGAGTATGAGGCGGTATTCTTGATTGCATTGTTTATGAGATTTCTTTTCCCGGTATTAAGCAGTATATACCATGAAATCCCGCCGCCGATTATAATAAGCAGTCCTATGGCAACGATGAGTTTGCCGGCAAGGGAATTGATAATATATTTAGGAGGACTGACGACCATGATTAATAATACTACAAATTAAGCAATGATAACGCTTTTCTCAGTAAACTAAGCCCCTTTATCTCTTCCTCCATCAAAAAAAGTTTATACTCTGTTTTTTTCGCAAACCATACAAGGGCGAGCATAACAGGCACTTCAATCAGCGGTCCGATGACAGTGGCAAGGGCGACTGTTGGATTGAATGCGGTAATCGCTATAGCTATTGCAATCTCAAAGTCCCTTCCTGTTGAGTTGAACCCTACAGCAACAGAGTCCCTGTAGTTCAGCCCTGATTTCCATGCTGTCAGATATACGATAATAAACATTATCCAGAAGAAAAGCGTCATCGGAATTGCCAACTGCACAATAAACATAGGCTTTTCAAGTATCAAATCACCTTTCAAGGCAAACATTACGATTAGAGTAAAAAGGAGTCCGACAATTGACATAGTGTCAAGATAAAACTTCAGCTTATGTAACCACTCCTCGCCGAACCTTTTTACTCCTAAAAACCTTGTCAGCATACCTGCAATGAGGGGAATGCCGAGGTATAAAAGCACGCTTTCGCCTACAACCCATACATCAAACCCTACATTGCCTAAAAGGAGTTTGGCATAGACCGGAATCAGCATCATCTGGATAATGGAGTTAATCGCAACGAGGATTATTGCCAGCGGCCCATTTCCGGCTGAAAGGTATGTGAAGACTATCACCATTGCAATACATGGGGCGAGTCCGTAAAGGACAAGCCCTGTGTAAAGGTCGGGCTCACCGCTCAAAAATATTTTTGCGAGAAGGAGCATAAAGAACGGGGCAATTGCATAGTTGAAAAAGACTACAATAAGAAGCTGTTTCGGTGAGCGTGTCGCCTTCCCCAGGTCCTCGAATTTTATGTTAGCCATTGCAGGATACATCATCATGAAAAGACCGACAACTACACCAAGTGCAAGGGTATTAGGAATGCTGAATTCGTATGTGCCATGAAAAATGGACTTTATTGCATCAATCGGAGGTGTCAGCGCAAAGTTTGAGATACTGTACCACTTGCCGATTGCAATACCGATGACCATACTGACGATTACGAACAAAGGCAGAAGTCTGAAGTTGTGGATCTTTTCAAGAAAATTTCTCAGCACCCTTTACCTCCTCAATAAATTTGATTATCCTCTCTCTTAGCTCGTCCATTGCCCTCCTGAATTCCCTCATGATCTCTTCCTCTGTTCCCACTGCGCCCACCGGGTCTTTGATCGGCCAGTGGATGCGCCTTATCTCAGGAGGAGTCCACGGGCACGATTCCTCAGCGCTGCCGCAGAGAGTGATGACAATATCCATTTTTTTCAAGAGAGATTCGTCTATGCTTTTTGATTCTTGCCTTGATATGTCTATTCCTATCTCTTTCATTGCTGAAACAGCTTTTGGATGCAAGCCGGCAGCCATAAGTCCTGCGCTGAATGGTTCTATTAAGCCATTTCCGAATTCCCTTGTAAGCCCTTCCGCCATCTGGCTTCTGCAAGAATTCCCCGTGCACAGATACATTACTTTAAGCATTTTCACCTCTCTATGTATTTATTTTACCAGTACGGGTGTTTTTTCCTGTAATCGCCCGGACTTTCTTTGAGCCCTTTGCTGTTCCATATTCCCCGTCTATGCTGTCTTGCCGCATTTTCTGCCATTCTCAATTCATCAACATATTTAATATTTGGCGGGATGGTTAACAACACAGCATAGCCGTCCTTAACCATTTGAATGTTCAGCATCTTTCTGTCAGGTGTGAATATGTAACATAAAAGGCGTCCGTATTTGTCCCTTCTTTCCACATCAAATTCAAGGGTAACTTTCCGGTTGGACGCTATCAGCATTTTTTCAAGGTGCTTTCTTGCTTTTGTCCCCCACGGTCTTTGTTTGATTTCCGGAGAATCTATACCTATCAATCTTACCTTTTCCTTCCTGCCGTTTAGAATTACGCTTACAGTATCACCGTCATGCACCTTAATAACTCTGACATACCCTTGATCGTCAAATGCCAAGGAGTTGTCGTAAATGCAAAGACTGTGAAGCAGTATTGCAATTAATATTGTGAATAGCGTGCTTGTCTTCAAACATCTTCTGAGCATGTATTAATTATAAAGCATATATGGGCTGAAAAGAATAAGCCTTGATAATATCAGTCTGTTTAATGATAGAATATATGCGATGGATAAGAGGAAGCAAAAGAGTGTCAAGCAGATATTTTTTATGGCTAAAGAGCTGCGCCTTTCAATTTCGCTCTTAGTTATCTGGTCGCTTCTTGCCGGAATCATATTTGCATATGTGACGAAAGAACTCGGCGCTAAGATACAACACGGAGTTTTTTCCTTTATAGCAGTGTTTTTGGGTTATGTGGTTATTGTTATTGTATTAGCCATGTTTTTCACGCACAGGTTTATCGGCCCGTTCGAAAGATTGAAGATGGAGATGAAAATTATACTGACAGGCAATTATCACAGGAGGCTCCATATAAGAACCAGCGATGACTTTTATATTAAGTCATTTATTTCAGAAGTGAATAAGGTGCTGGATGAATTTGAGAGAGGGTGTTTTGATAAAGAGGGTTTCCGTAAAAGCATTGATTCTGAATTGCTGCATATTATGGCGCTTGTTGAGAAGGAGCATGTTTCAAAGGATAAACTGAGAGAAGCCCTTCTTTCATTCCATGAAAAAATGGAATCTTTGTTAAAGAAGAAGTAGCAAGGGATAACCCATCGTCTAATATACCAGCCTCAGCGCATCAGGCACAATCTCAATCCTTGCCGGCGTTATCCCAAAGTAATCACCGTCTATCTGTACGTGCGCTTTGCCCTTGATTTCTATGTTCTCTGCTCGCCTATATGTTATGTCTTGAAATTTAAGGTGTTTTTCCATAACTATCCCTGAGACATATCTGAAAATGTCCAAACGGTTTTTACCGTGCATAATGAAGGCATAAAAATCGGCGTTCTTTATATCTGCATCAGGCGCAATCCTGAAATTTCCTCCATATTTTGATGTCTTGCAGATTATTGCCGAGTATCCTTCGCAGGATTTGCCGTCCATGGTGAAGGTCAATTTATCAGGCGCCCATCTCATCAGCGTCTTTAAACCGCTCAGAATATATGCTCCTTTTCCTGAGTATTTTTTAAGCCCCTTCTTTATTCCATAAACTGTTTCGCCGTCATATCCAATCCCTGCCATCAGTAAAAAGTGACGAGTGAGGGGTGAGGGGGGATTACTAGTTATTTTCCCAAGGCAGACAGTATGTATTTTGCCATTCAGGGCAATATCAACAGCCTTCTCTACATCTTCGGGTATGTTGAGTTCTTTGGCAAGGACATTTGTTGTTCCGAGAGGGAGTATCGCCATTGGTATATTGGTGCATGCAATGCCGTTAATCACCTCATTGTATGTTCCATCACCGCCTGCCGCGATGATTAGAAGTTCTGGGTTTGAATACCCCCCTTTCAATCCCCCCCTTACTAAGGGGGGGACAGTGGGGGGGTGACTCTCGACTGCTGACTGCCGACTGATCTGCCTTGCGAATAACTCGGCATCCCCTCTTTTTCCGGTAAGCAGCACCTGAACATCGTGCCCCTTGTTTTTAATGATCGTGGCGGCTTCATTGATTTTTCTAAGAGCATTCCAGCCTGCTGCGGGATTGCCTATAAGAAAAAAAGTCCGCATTATCTGTATTTGAGAGGTTTTTTCTCAAAAGGTTTTTGTTTCGTCCCGCTTCTGCATTCTTTAATTGTTCTGATGGCTTCAGGTTTCATTCTCGCAAAGTGCCCTTCATCTCTTTTGGCAACTATTAGGAACTTTTCAAGATTGGGGACTGCTTCCTGACAATTGCCCTCTGCCTTATGAGTCATGCCGATATGAAAAAGCATATCAGGTTTCTTCGGCGATAAATGCATGGCAATCGTTAATTCTTTGAGTGCCTCTTTATAACGCGCTTCATTTTTTAAGAGAAGTCCGAGTCTGAGATGAAAGAACGGGTTAGACGGATTAAGTGTTATTGCTGCCCTTATCTCTTTTTCCGCTCCAGCATTATTACCCTTTCTCTCATATACCGCGGCAAGCAGCATATGCGCCCTCTGGTTTTCAGGGTTGACCTTCAGAACTTTTTTCAAGGCGAGGGCTGCTTCATCAGCATCCTTGTCGCTCATTTCATGCACATCTCTTTTGACGTCAGTTGAATTAAGCAGTTTATGAACAAGGCTGCCCCAGAGTTTCTTAATCTCATCATTGGCCTCTTCTTTTGCAAGCACATTGCCCAGTTTCTTGCGTATGTCTTCAGCTTTGGATTTGTCTTTTTCCGCGGAGAGTTTGACTGTCAGATTGTCTCTTTCTTTTTTGAGGGATTCGTTTTCTTTCAGGGCGCTATTCAACTGTTCTTTCATATCTTCATTTTTTCTGAAACTATTAATATGCCCTATCAGGACGGCGGTGTCTATTTTGCACCGCGCCCTTATGAATATTTCAGGATGCGCTGATGTGCCTTTCATATCTTCAGAAATAATGTCGGTTTCCACTATTCCGGCTGTATATGCCTTTATTTCATCCCTTGCCAGAGCCATGTTTTTGACTTCTGTCAGGCTTTCCATGAAAGCGCCTGCCATCTCAAGCGCCTTTCTTTTTGCCTCCTGTGTGGCAATTCGTCTGGCGTCAATCTTGCTGTCATTGTCGCCCATAATATAGCTGCTTTCTGTTTCAATAATCTTGATCTCTGCTTTTACCGATACAGGCAGAGACATCAAAAACAGTGCACATAAAATAATGATTGCTTTTTTAATCTGTGCTGTCATGTGTTGTCCCCCCGCTGTTTTTTATTGATTATATAATGATAACAGGTTTTCTTTCCAGATAAGAGATTAATCCGGCAACATCAGCAGGTTCCCTGATAAAGAATACCCTGCCTCCGTGCATTTCCTTCCCTCTCTTGATATTCGGTATCCTCAGATAACCGAATTCCTTTGATGCGATGTAACCGGTAGTATAATCAGGGTCATCGGAGATGCAGACCTCTGCGATAACATCAGGCCATGACACCGCCTTTGATGCAAGAACTAATGCCTCTTTTACCCGCTTGAGGCGAGTTGTATTTATCTTCATCCTCGTAAAGCGACTGTTTGTCATTCCGGGCTTGACCCGGAATCCATCAGTACCATTCTTTCGATCGGATGGTGTCTGGATTCCCCGATTAAATCGGGGAATGACGATATTAGAAAGTATTTTAGACAGTTTTTTTTCTATAGCTTTTTCAATCCCCATTCTTGAGACTCTTACGCCTCTTTCCCTGTCGGGTTCAACGTGTCTTCCTGATTTCAGAAGTATCAGCGATGCGCCCCGCATTGTCTTTTTTGAATTAAGAACAACGAATCCATTGTCAATGGCTTTTTTTGAAATGCCGAGAGATTCTAATTTCCGGGTTATGATTTTTCTTGCCTCTTCCGGAGAGGCGCATTTAAGGGTTGTGAGAGGCAGCAAAGGGATTTTTTTCAGCTTCTGCTTTATTTTTTCAATTGTGATGACAATCTCGTCAGGCTTGCCTCTGGAATGAGTCAAAGCCCTTTTTATGTATTTACCGCAGGCCTTTGATATTTCGGATTTTTGGCATATTCCTTCAGCGCCTGAGATGTGGATGCCGCTCTTTGATGCCCTCATGCGAATGCTAAACATCTCAGCCTGTCTTCAACCCGCAATCCCTTATCAGAAGTCGGTCGTCACTGAAGGTCCTGCCCGTTGTTGTAAGATAATTTCCTGTAAGCAAAGAGTCTGCTCCTGCCATAAAAACCATTGAATTAAATTCCTCTAAAACCTGCATCCTTCCCCCGCATATGCGTATCTCCTTTTGCGGAAGAATGAACCTGTAAAGACTCACGATTTTTAGGGCTTCAAACGGGTTGAGCATGTCCTGTTCTCCCAGCGGCGTCCCCTTAACAGGAATAAGATAGTTTATCGGAACAGAATCTATAGGGAGATCTTTTAGTTTAAAAGCCATGTCAATTCTGTCTTGCCATGTCTCGCCAATTCCGAATATCCCGCCGGAGCAGACAGAAAGTCCGGCAGTTATTGCGGAATCTATGGTTTTCAGTTTATCGCTGTATGTATGGGTTCTGCATATTTCAGGAAAGAATCTCTCTGATGTTTCAAGATTGTGGTGGTATCTCTCAAGCCCGCTGTCTTTTAGAAATTTAAGTTCATCTTTGTTCAGCAAGCCGAGCGTTGAACACGGCAGTAGCCCGATTCTCCTTATATCTTTAATCATCGAACATATTTCTTTCAGTTCGTTTTTCCCTGCCTTTCTTCCGCTTGTGACAATGCAGAATCTTTTTACGCCTGCATCCCTCGCTTCTTTTGCCTTTTCAATAACAGCGTTCTTATTGAGGAGAGGGTAGACGGCTGTTTCAGTCCTGCTTCTTGAGGATTGGGCGCAGTAGGAGCAATCTTCGGGGCATGCGCCTGATTTTGCGTTGACTATTGCGCAGAGGTCAACAGAGTCTCCTCTGAATGTCTGCCGTATTCTGTTCGCTGCGGCAAAAAGGCCGGACATCTCTGTTTTTTGGAGTGCGCTTATTTGAACGGCTTCGGTTTTTGTTATAGCGTGCCCGCTTATAACCCTGTCTCTCAGGTTGTCAATCATGGGTTATTTTTTCGGAAAGGCGCATGAATTGTCAACCAAAAGGCGATTGTCGGTTTACATCTGTATTAAGCCAATTTAGAAATGTTCTATTTTGGCTTGAGGCTATGTGAAAATTACCTTGACAGTTCCTGCTGCCTTTAGGTATTGTTTTTTCAGCATAAAAAACAGCGCTCATTTTGTCATTACGAGCGAAGCGAAGTAATCTCATCTGCAGATTGCCACGTCGTTTCACTCCTCGCAATGACAGGAGTATGGGAGGGTTAAGATGAGAAAGATTTTAACAGCCCTGTTTATTCTTGCCTTTGTTTCAACGGCCTCTGCCTTAGAGGTCAATCAGGATGCGCCATTATTTTCCCTGAGAGACAAAAACAACGAGTTCTTTCACCTAAGCGACAATGTGGGTTCAAAGAAGAAAGGACATCTCAAGGGGATAATCCTAAACTTCTTCTCCTCAACCTGCGTTCCTTGCAAAAGAGAACTGCCTGTCTTGGATTCCCTTACGGATGAATTCGCAAAGAAGAAGATAAAGATTGTAATTGTAGGCTATCAGGAAGACATGGAGAAGGCAGCGGAATTTCTTGAACAGTTGAAAGTAAGCAAGCCTTTGATTCTGGCAGACCCACACGGCTGGGCAGGCAGAAAATACATGGTCAAAGGGCTTCCGATGACATTTTTCATAAGCTCAGACGGAAAGATTAAGGACATCATTCCCGGA
>CAZHHV010000046.1:4916-13043 GCA_964532335.1 uncultured Nitrospiraceae bacterium | reverse complement strand
TCATCAGGCGGATGATATGCTATCCAGATACCGATTAATCCGACAATATTTGATACTCCGTCAAAGAATGAATGAAACCCGTCAGATGTCATGGCTATTGAATTGGTCATATAGCCGTAGATAACCTTTGCAAGAGAAACAGCCACGTTTAAAGCAAGAGTTACGATAAGGACTTTTCTTATCGCAGGCGCATTATTTACCGGAGCAACATTTCCCATCTGTCCTTGAACTCCTTGAACTGTCCTTTATTAATAGCTTCACGCATTTTTCTGAAAAAGTCTATATAAAAATAAAGATTGTGTATCGTGTTCAGCCTCATTGAAAGTATCTCCTTTGCGAGGAAAAGATGCCTCAGATATGCCTTAGAGAAATTCCTGCACGCATAACATCCGCAGTTTTCATCCAACGGAGAATTATCAGCTTTGTATTCTGTCCTCTTGATGCTGATTCTTCCACTGCTTGTAAAAAGCGTGCCGTTTCTTGCGTTCCTTGTGGGCATTACGCAGTCAAACATCTCAAAGCCAGCCTCAACTGCGGCAAGCATGTCATTCAGGTCTCCGATTCCCATAAGATATCTCGGTTTGTCTTCAGGCATAAGCGGAGCAATAAAATTTATTATTTCATGCATCTCTTCTTTCGGCTCTCCAACACTTAATCCGCCAGCTGCGTATCCGTCAAAACCTATCTCAACAAGCTCTTCAAGGCTTCTCTTACGCAGGTCTTTATATATTCCGCCTTGAATAATTCCGAATAATGCCCGACTGCTGACAGCTGATAGCTGATGGCTGATAGCCTTGCATCTTTTCGCCCATTTTGTTGTTAATTCAAGTGATTTAACCGCATATTCATAAGAAGCAGGATACGGCGTGCATTCATCAAATGTCATGCAGATATCAGCGCCGAGGTCAGACTGAATCTCCATTGCCTCATCAGGCCCGATAAAGTGCATTGAGCCGTCAAGATGAGACCTGAAGTGAACACCATTCTCTGCTATGTTCCTTAGCGCCGAGAGGCTGAAAACCTGAAAGCCGCCGCTGTCCGTTAATATCGGCTTATCCCAGTTCATGAACTTGTGAAGCCCGCCAAGAGATGCAATTGTTTCATGCCCGGGCCTTAGATAAAGGTGATATGTATTGCAGAGAATCACCTCTGCGCCTATTTCCTTGAGTTCTTCAGGAGACATTGCCTTTACAGTTGCCTGCGTTCCCACAGGCATAAATGCCGGAGTGTTGATATTGCCGCGTCTTGTGGTTATCACGCCCAAGCGCGCATTTGCATCTTTGCTCAATAATTCAAATTTCATGGTTACACTATTTTACCGATAGTTTAAATAAAAATCAGCTCGGACATTGACAACCTTTTGCATTTGTTGTATTTTCAATCACAATGAAAAAACGCCTCACAGAGCTTATTTTTGGAAAGGCATTTAAATACAGCGAAGAGCCGGTATTCAAGCTTGTGTCAGGCAGGATGTCCAACTATTATTTCAACTGCAAGGCAGTGACTCTGCATCCCGAAGGAATGTATCTTATCGGCAATCTCATCTATGACATGATAAAAGATTCAGGCGCCAAAGCCATCGGAGGCCTTACGCTCGGCGCAGATCCTGTTGCGTATGCGGTCTCATACACATCTTATGTGAAAGGTAAACCAGTTGAGACATTTGTGGTGAGGAAATCAGCAAAATCGCACGGCACAATGTTGTGGATAGAAGGCAATGTCAAAGAAGGCGACAAGGTTGTGATTGTTGATGATGTTATTACAACAGGCAAATCAACCATTGAGGCAATTACAAGGGCAAAAGAGGCAGGGCTTGAAATAGTAAAGGTAATCGCTCTCATTGACAGGCAGGAAGGCGGCAGGGAAAACATTGAGGCATCAGGATACAAAGTGGACTCTCTTATCTTAAGAGATGATGTAATGGCTCTTTACCGTCAGACATAAATATCATAGACATCTCTCACGCCTTTTCTTGTCCCCTCAAGGCAGTGCAGGAATTCATCTTTATTTTTGAATCCTAGGAATCCCGCTGCTGCGGTTAAAATATCCTCATCATCTTTTTTCAGAATATCACGCTCCCTCAGTCTCAGATAACTCTCAAGCGTTCTGTAAAAGATGTAGGATTCATTCATGGCTTTTTCATGTTGTTTATTTATTATCCTTGCAAGACACAGCCTCTTTACGGCGTCAAGCGTATTCTGGACAAGAAGAGAAGGGTTTTTAGCACAATTCCTAAGCTGCAAATACTGAACTGTGAACTCAAGCTCTTCAATGCCGCCGTATCCAAGTTTTATGTCATAACCCGCCGTCTCCTTTGAAAGCTCCCTCTGTATTCTTTCTCTCATGCCGCGCATGTCAGAGGCGGACACACCGCTTCCATGCGCAATCAAAATATCTTTTGCCATATTCATAAAACACTGCCCCGTTTTTCTGTCCCCGGCAACAGGCCTGGCCTTAAGCAATGCCTGAAATTCCCAGAATGCGGCGTTCTTTGAGTAGTAATCCCTGAATGATTCCATTGATGAAACAAGAGTCCCCTTTGTGCCGTCAGGCCTGAGCCTCATGTCAACTCTGTATGCAGCGCCTTCGCGCGTATATGAAATCAGAAGCCTGAGGAGTTGTTCAGCAACCTTTATATCATCTTCTGTCACATCATCTGTGGAAGCAAAGATGATATCAAGGTCAGAGTTGAATGTAATCTCTCTGCCTCCGAGTTTGCCAAAACCTATCATCGCCGATTCTCCGCATAGATGTTCAAGACTCACAGAAAGAATTGCCTCAGCAGTCCTGCTTAATCCTTTTGTAATGCCTATCGCATCTATCTTTTTCTCCAGAAACAGAAGGCTAAGCCTTATCTCTTCAACCTGACGCATAAGGCGGATCGCATCGCTTATCGCCATCCCGCTTTCTATGCTTTCTCTTAATTCTATCTGCAATGCCTTCAGGCTTTTTTTAAGGAGCATCTCATGCCCTATCATCTCAAGGTAGTCAGGCCTTCTTATCACAGCCTTTGAAATGTACTCGCTTTGTGAAAAAAGATTTGTAAGCACAGGAACAAGCTCTTTATTTTCTTTAAATGTATCGAGGTAGGATTCTCTGGCGCTCAAAAATGAGGCAAAAGACTGAAGATGGTTCAGCGCCATGTCAGGATTGCTGCTTTTGACAGCCGCATCAACAAATGACGGCAGTATCTCACCAAGAAGTCTTCTGCCCCTCAGCGTCTGGTAATTGTAGGTTGAATTTTTTATAAGCTGGATATTGCGCATCCCCCGCTCAACATCTTTAATCCCTATTTTGCCGAGATACTCTTTAACCTCCGGGTCTGAAAGTTCCTCATCAAAAAGCGCCACTCCGTCTGACTGCGCTTTCTCTTCTTCTCTGAATAGCGAGTTGTATATAGTTCTTACGCTTTTCCTTCTGGCATCCAGTTCCTTTAAAAAAGATTCCCTGCCTGAAAATCCCATTTTTCTGCCAAGCGTATTCAGTTCATTTTCATTGGACGGCAGGCTGTGAGTCTGGAGGTCATTCATCTGCTGGAGCCTGTGCTCAAGCGTCCTGAGAAATCTGTAGTTATCCAGAAACACAGAATAGTCAGTCTGTCCGATAAGATTTTTCTGCAGAAGCATATGCAGAGCTTTTTGAGTAACCCTTTCCCTTAATACGGGCTCCTTGCCTGCATAGATAAGCTGAAGGGCATGGGTAAAAAACTCTATCTCCCTTATGCCGCCGTATCCTCTTTTAATATCATTTTTTTTGAATGCTGAATCTATGCGCGTCTTTATCTGCCGTATCTCGTCAATTGCGGTGAAATCAAGATATTTCCTGTAAACAAACGGCTTAATCATTTCCATAAACTCATTGCCGAGTTTTGAATCGCCTGCAATTGGCCTGGCCCTCAGAAGCATTGCCCTCTCCCATGCCCTGCCCCATGATTCATAATATGTCTCATAACCTGACAGCGGCAATGCAAGGCTTCCTCTCTGTCCCTCAGGCCTTAATCTTAAATCCACCCTATAGATAAAACCGTCTTCTGTATTTGCTGATAAAAATCTATTAAGATTCTCTCCCAATTTGCAGTAATACTCGTGATTGGTTATCCTGTTCGCTGTAATACCCTGCGGTGTTGTTGTGCCTGAAGTTTCTCCGTCTGCGGTCCCATATACAAACATGATGTCTATGTCAGAACTGAAATTAAGTTCCTCGCTTCCAAGCTTACCGATGGAAATGACGGTAAATGCATCCTTTTCAGGTTCGCCGTATGTCGCGCTCAGCGATTTTTTAAGGGCCTTTAGCGATTCATCCACTATTACATCCGCAAGTATGCTCAGCTCAAGCATTGTCTCTGTAAGGTCAGCCTTTTTGAGAATATCTCTGAGTGTTATCCTGAGAAGCTCTTTTTTCTTGAACCTGCATACAACCTTTGCATCTTCATCACTGCTCATTAATTTTTCCCTTAAAGAGGCTGAAAGAGATTCCATGTCTGCGGCCTTCTCTATTTCAGCAAGCGTATCAAACAGTATCTCAGGGTTTGAGATGCAGAAATTCGCAAGGAACTGGCTGCAGCTGAAAAGAAGAGATACAGGTGTTATGTCAGCCTTCAACTTATCAGTATAATCGGGATTGTTATCGGAGAATGTAGTAAGATTTTTAAAGGCCCTTTCTGGGTCAGGCGTTAGCAGTGAAGCATCTCTGAGCATCTTTTCCATAGATAATTGTTGCATGAAACAGAAAGTTTCAACAAGGGGGGAGAGTGGATTCCCCTCAGATAGCAATGGACAGGGTTGGGTTGAACGACATCAGAGATTTTTCGTTTTCGTTCTTGGCGAATGGAGTGTTACAGCCGCAACTGTCTGAACCCGAAGGGTGAGTTTTGCGGATGTAGCGGAATGAGCCTTAGAACGAAAGAAAAATATCTTCGGAAGCGAAAGCCAATCCTGTCTATTCCTACTTCGCTGTGTCCAGCACTTCTCTTACTTTTCTTATGAGGTTGTCAGGCGTAACAGGTTTGCCGATAAAATCCAAGCCTGCTGCAAGTATCTCGCTTTGGTGCGTGAAGTCTGGCGGATATCCGCTTGCAAAGAGCACTTTCAGCTTGGGCTTTATTTTCTTTATCCTTTCATACGCCTCTCTGCCGTTCATCCCCGGCATTACTATGTCTGACAGAAAAAGGTCTATCCTGTCTTTGTTTTCCATGAATTTGCTTACTGCCTCTTGTCCGTCGCTTGCCTCTATTACTGTGTAGCCGAATTCTTCAAGCACTGTCTTTGTAAGTTTTCTTACTGCTTCTTCGTCTTCTGCAAGAAGTATTGTCTCTGCGCCGCCTGTTATTGCTGTTGCTGCTTCTGCTGTCCTTATGTCTTTTGAAACTGCTGTTTCTGTCAACGGCAGGTATATCCTGAATGTTGTGCCTTTGCCCTCTTCGCTCTCTACGCTTATGTGCCCGTGGTGCTGCTTGATTATGCCGTATACCATTGAAAGCCCAAGCCCTGTGCCTTTGCCTACTTCTTTTGTGGTGAAGAAGGGCTCAAATATCCGCTCTCTTGTCTTTTCATCCATGCCTGTGCCTGTGTCTATTATTGATATCTCGGCATAGCCTTGGTCCCCGAGCATCTCGGGGCTTAGGCCCTCTGCTTCTCGCCTCGTGCGAGTCGCTGAGGAGACTGTTCCGATTGTCTTGTGCATCTTGTCTCCTGATACTCTTTTCATCTTTATTGCCAATACTCCGCCTTCAGGCATGGCGTCTCTTGCGTTTGTGCACAGGTTTACCAATACCTGCTCAAGCTGTCCTGAATCCACCATTACAATAAGTTCCTCTCCTTGAACTTCTGCCCTTAGTTCTATGTTTTCTCCGATTAGTCTCTGCAGTACTCTCTTTACGTTTTCTATTATCCCTTTCAGCCTTACCGGATCAGGATTGCTTATCTGTTTCCTGCTGAAGGCAAGAAGGCTCTGGGTGAGATTAGCTGCCCTCTCCGATGAAGCAAGTATCTGCTCTATGTATGCCTTTGACGGGTCTCCTTCTTTAAGCCTCATTTTTAGTATGTGCCCGTATCCTATTATCGCTGTCAGGATGTTGTTGAAGTCATGCGCTATGCCCCCTGCAAGGGTGCCTATAGATTCAAGCCGCTGGGAATGCATTAACTCTTCTTCAAGCCTTTTCCTGTCTGTAATGTCCCTGTTGCTTACGCGCCTGCCGAGGAATACATCATTTTCATACATAGGAGCGCATACATGGGACAGCCATTTAATCTCTCCGCTTTTCGTGACAATGCGAAATTCTATTTCTTCATGCTGAAGCGATTTGAAATCAGCCGCATGACTTTCCCACAGAGCCTTGTCCTGAGGGTATACAATCCTGCTTCTAATATCAGAGTCGTTTATAAACTCATCCCGTGTATAGCCTGTAATGCGCTCGCAGGAAGGCGACACAAAAAATACTCTTTCTTCCTCTGTTATCCAGTACTCCCAGTCATGTGCGCATTCTGAGAGGGTCTTGAACTTCCATTCGCTATCTACAATCTGCTGCTGCTGTTTTTTAATGTTTTCATAACTATTACGAAGTGCGGCAATCATATTATTAAAACTATTCGCAAATTCTCCGAATTCAGTTTTATCCTGATATGAAATCTTATAGTTGAGATTGCCTGATGCAACCGCCCTTGTTGCCTTTACAAGCTTGTTTACAGGACGAGTAATTGCATCTATAAGATAGAGTGAGATCAGGACAGCAAGCAATGCAGTCAATGCCATTGTAACTATCATGAATATCTTTGTCCTGTTTACTTTTCTTAGTGCATTTTCTGTTCTTTTTTCAAGGTGTTTGCCTGCCTCAAGCGTCATCTTCTGTGTCAGTTCAATGAGCCTGTTCCCTATCACAGCAGCTTCCTTTTTAAACTTTTCTATCCTCTTTAGATCAGCGGATGCGGTTATATAACTGCTTAATGCAGTTTTGTAGTCTTCAACAAGATGTTGAACCTCGGATATGCGGCTTGCTATTTGAGGAGAGTGATGGCATGAGCTGCATCTCATAACAGACCTGTCAAGCATTTCAACATTGCTTACAACAGAGTTAAGGTCTTCAGATAGCGGAGTGCGTGTAGTGTAAAGGTTTAACTGGACAGTCTGAGTATTTATTATTATATCCTGCCTGAGATGCTCTGCCTGAGAGAGCCTGATAATATCGCTCAGCGATGTTGTAGTATTTCCCATATACAGCATCGAAACTAACGCTCCCATTGCGAAAAGCATCAGGAGAGCAAACAACGATAAAAAGATTTTCTTTCTCACTTATTGATATACCTGTAAGTTTTAATGTCTATACCGGCGCTTTTGGCAATATCAAATACCGGTTTATAATCATACTATCTCACACCCCAAAATGCTTGTCAAGAACCTGTATAAGTGAGACTCTATGAGAGGTTTATAATCATAAATGATCCCCCTCCCCTTGCGGGAGGGGGCGAGGGGGAGGGGTAAAACCTTAAAGGTGAACTGCTCACCCTCACCCTAACCCTCTCCCATCAAGGGAGAGGGAACAGTTCTATAATCCATAAATCGGGATTTGGATCAAGAATCGCATCTGTGGAATAAAAAAAGATATTGCATTTATAATATAACATCATGCTGGAAACTCTTCGTGAAATTGATGTGTCTCTTTTTCATCTGATAAACAAGGGCCTGCAGAACATTGCCTTTGATGCCTCTATGCCGGTTATTACCGACAGGTACTATCTCATCATTCTGGCCTTGATGATTTACCTGGCATCAACCCATAAAAAGAAGGCTGTAATCCCGATAGTCCTGACAATCATATCCTTAGCGCTCTCAGACTGGACAGCAAATATGCTGAAGCATCTTATTGAGAGAATACGCCCCTGCCATGCGTTAGAAGGCGCAAGGATGCTTGTAGGCTGCACTAATTCTTTTTCCATGCCTTCAAACCATGCCGCGAATTCATTCGCAATCATACTTGCATTATCTTACATGTCAGGTAAATGGGTGCGATGGACGGCGCTGACAGTGGCTATGCTCGTAGGCTTCTCAAGAGTGTATATCGGTGTCCATTATCCGTCTGATGTCATTGTCGGGGCATTGGCAGGCATTGCAGTCTCTATCCTTGTAATCAAG
>CAZHHV010000046.1:0-4906 GCA_964532335.1 uncultured Nitrospiraceae bacterium | reverse complement strand
AATGGGCATCTGTCCGATATAAGTTTAAACCCTATAACACCGCGCTCCTGATATCTCTTCTCGGAGTGAGCCTTTTTCGCATTTATTACATCACACACGGCGTTATTGACTTAAGTCCTGACGAGGCGCATTACTGGGAATGGTCCAGAAGGCTTGACTTAAGTTACTACTCAAAAGGCCCGATGATTGCTTACCTCATAGCATCCGGCACAGCTATATTCGGAGACAATGCATTCGGAATACGGATAATGGCTGTCATATCCTCTGTGATGAGCAGTATCTTTATATATCTGCTCGGCAAAAAAATGTTTGACGAGAGGACAGGATTAGCAGCCACGTTATTAATGCAGATTATTCCTCTTTATTCTGCATACGGAGTGCTTTTTACCATAGACTCGCCGTTTATATTTTTCTGGGTACTGTCTCTTTATCTGTTCCAGCGTTTAGCGTTCAGCGTTCAGCGTTCAGCGACTAAAAACTCCGAACTCCGAACTCCGAACTCCGAACTTAAAACATGGCTTCTCCTCGGTATTTCCATTGGTCTTGGCCTTCTCACAAAATATACAATGACATTTTTTTACATCTGCGCATTACTTTTCTTGCTCACCTCAAAACAACACAGAAGGATTCTCCTTACAAAAGAGCCTTATATAAGCCTTGCTTTAAGCCTTATTATCTTCAGCCCTGTTATTGTCTGGAACGCAGCTCATGACTGGGTCACTTTAAAACATACAGCAGGACAGGCTCATATCAGCGGCCAGTCTACGACCAATTGGTGGTCAGTGGTCAGTGAGCAGTGGTTAAAGAACTTCTCTGAATTCTTAGGCTCGCAAATCGGCATAATCACTCCGATAATTTTTGTACTTATAATGTATTCGTTATTTAAACTTAAAAATAAAACAATCATGCCGCAAGGAGATACAAAGGAGAATGAAAATGTCATTGCGAGGAGTCCCGAAAGCTTTCAGGACGACGAAGCAATCGCTAAAGACGAGATTCCTCGCTGCGCTCGGAATGACAGGTTGAGTGGATTGTCAGATAAATATAGCGGGAATTTCCTTTTCTTTTTTTCAATCCCCATATTTGCTTTCTTCCTGCTGAAAAGTTTTCACGGCAAGGTGCAGGCAAACTGGGCGCTGCCTGCCTATACAGCAGGAATTATCGCCTTTTCTGGTGTGTTCATCAGCAGATGGGAAAGCATAAAAAAATGGATTCAATGGACAGTAATCGCCGGTGTTTTCATCTCACTGATAATCACTGTAACCGCCCATTATCCTGCCATTCTCAGCCTGCCTCCTAAAATGGATCCCATATCAAGGACAAGGGGATGGAAAGAACTTGGCATAGACGTAAGCAGGTTGTCTGACGAACTCTCAAAAAAAGGGCAATTCTTTATTTTCTCTGATAAATATCAGGTCTCAAGCGAGCTTGCCTTCTATGTAAAGGGACAGCCTGTCACATACTGCGTTAATCTTGGAAGAAGAATGAACCAGTATGACCTATGGCCGGGATTTAACACCCTCGTCAATTTTAATGCTGTTTTTGTTACAATAGATGACGTGCAAATGCCTGAAACAGTCGGAACGGCATTTGACAGATGCGAGAAGCAGCTCTTTACTGTTTTTAGCAAGGATAAAAAGCTCAGAGACTATTCTATATTCACATGCTACAACTTTAAAGGGATGCCGCAGAAAGGGGCAGACAGCTACTGATGAAAGTTTCTGTTGTAATACCTTTATATAACGAAGAAGAAAACATAGCCGTCCTCCACCAGAGGCTTAAAGAGACGCTTGACCGCCTTGGACCCGGCTATGAAACAATCATGTCTCAGAGAGATGCAAAGGATTATGAAAATCCCCCCTTCCCCCCTTTGCTAAAGGGGGGTGAGGGGGGATTTTCAAGTGAAATAATCTATGTTGATGATGGGAGCACAGACAGAACACTTGAAATACTTGAAAAGATTCAGGCAGAAGATAAGAAAGTCGTTGTGCTCAGCCTGAGAAGAAATTTCGGGCAGACAGCTGCCTTTGCAGCAGGCTTTGATTTCGCAAGAGGAGATATTGTCATCACAATGGACGGAGACCTCCAGAATGACCCTGCGGACATCCCTAAACTTCTTGACCTGATAAAAGACAATGACCTTGTAAGCGGATGGCGGAAAAAAAGAAAGGACGCATTCATTACAAGACGGCTGCCTTCAATGCTTGCAAACTGGATAATAAGCAGGGTAACCGGCGTTAAACTGCACGACTACGGCTGTTCTCTCAAGGCATACCGGAGAGAAGTTATCAAGAATTTGAAATTGTACGGCGAGATGCACAGGTTCATACCTGCAGTTGCAAGCTGGTACGGAGTCCGCATGGCAGAGGTAGAGACAACTCACTACCCGAGGCTCAGAGGAAAGTCAAAATACGGGCTGTCGCGGACCATGAAAGTAATCCTTGATCTTATAACCGTTAAATTCCTTCAGAGCTTTTCAACAAAGCCTCTGCAATTCTTCGGTCCCATCGGATTGTTCAGCAGCGCGGCTGGATTTCTAATATCTCTTTACCTCAGCATAGAAAAAATATTCATCGGAAAACCAATAGGAGGAAGGCCTCTGCTCCTTTTGGGAATTTTATTAATAATCGTAGGAATCCAGTTAATCGGCATGGGGCTATTGGGTGAAATGCTCGTGAGGGTATACCATGAAAGCCAGAGAAAACCTATTTACGTAATCAAGAAAATAATTGGCGCGGAAACTGAATAAGATACTTCTGCTCATCCTAAAGCTCGTTGTAAGCTCCAGCCTGCTTTATTTTGTCCTGTCAAAGGCAGGGGTGGAAAAGGTATTTACAATCATTAAAACCATAAATCCCTTTGCTTTTATTGGTGTAATATTCATATATATTGCTTCTATATATGTGTCATCAATACGGTGGAGGCTTCTGCTGCCCGAGGAATTCAAGGGGAAAAGGCTTTTCTCTTTTTACCTTATCGGCTCTTTCTTTAACACATTTCTTCCGGGCATTGTCGGCGGAGATGCCGTAAAGACCTATTACCTTTACAAGGAGACAAACAAAGGCAGCCTCAGTTTTGCCTCTGTCTTCATGGACAGATATATAGGCTTTATCTCACTGATGACGATAGCGCTTATATCTTTTGCAGCAGGATTTAAATACGTAAAGGGGTCTTTGATTGAATGGCTTTTGCCGGTTATAGTCTTTTCGTTTCTAATCGGAAGCTTTGCAATATTCAGGCTCCGTCTCGGCAAAAGGATAAAAGTACTTTCAGAATTTTACGGATACTTCAGCGAATACAGCAGCCAAAAGGCGCTGCTCATAAAAACACTCATGCTCTCATGCGCTATTCAGGTAATGGCAATCTTATCCATGTATATAATTGCGCTGGGTCTGGGACAGCAACTATCTCTCTTATACTTTTTCATTTTTTTCCCTATAATAGTAACAATCTCTACTCTGCCGATTTCTATATCAGGAATCGGACTAAGAGAAGGAGCATTTGTCCTTTTGTTCGGCATGGCAGGTGTCAGCCCTGAGATGGCAACAGCAATGTCATTTGCATGGTTCTTATCCATTGCATCAGGAGGGCTTGCAGGGCTTTTTGAATATTTAAGGCTAAAAACATAACAGGAAGGATGGTTTCTAAAATGACTGGCAGGGTTGTGGCAATTAACACGAGTGATAAAAAAGGCATGCGTAAAAAACCGATTAAGGAAGCTTTAATAAAAGCAGATTACGGCATTGAGGGCGATGCTCACGCCTCATCCGAGTGGCACAGGCAGGTCAGCCTTCTTGCGCTTGAAAGCATCAAAAAAATGCAGGCGCTGGGCTTGGATGTAAAACCGGGTGATTTTGCGGAAAATATAACAACCGAGGGCATCAACCTGCCTGAACTTCCCATAGGCACAAGGATGACAATTGGCGGGGTCGAAGCAGAGGTAAGCCAGATAGGCAAGGAGTGTCATACGCGCTGCGCCATATATTATCAGGCAGGCGACTGCGTCATGCCAAAAGAAGGCATATTTATAAAAGTGATTAAAGGCGGAAAAATCAAAGAAGGAGACATAATTAGTGTCAGTGTTTAGTTTCTGTGTCAGTAAGAAACTGACACTGTAAACTGACACTGTAAACTGACACCATGATTACTGCTGCGATATTAACATTGAGCGATAAAGGCTCCAAAGGCGGGAGAGAGGACTTGAGCGGCGCTTCTATTGCAGACATACTAAAAAGCATAGACGCGGTGGTTGCTCATTATGACATTCTGCCTGATGAAAAGAGCATGATAAAAGAAAAGCTTATTGAATATTCCGGCAAAGTGGACCTTATACTTACAACAGGCGGCACAGGTCTTTCACCAAGGGATGTTACACCCGAGGCAACGCTTGAAGTAATCGAGAGGGAAATACCCGGCATTGCCGAGGCAGTCAGAATTGAGGGTCTGAAGAAAACAAAGAGGGCAATGCTGTCAAGGGCAGTGGCTGGTGTGAGGAGCAGGACATTGATAATAAATCTTCCGGGCAGTCCAAAGGCTGTAAAAGAGAATCTTGAAGTCATAATTGATGTAATCCCTCATGCAATTGAGAAAATAAAGGGAGATACAAAAGAATGCGGAAGATAAAGAAATATATTGCCAAATGCCTTTGAGCGACATCAGAGAATTTTTGGTAACAAATCTTGGCGAAGTGAAAGATAAGCAATTTCAACTGTCTGAGCCGAAGGCGAGTTTTGGAATTGCCTGTAACGAGCTTTAGATTTGTCAAAAATTCTCTGCAAAAAGCGAAAAGGTGTTTGACAATAGAATAAAAAGGAGCAATATTATTATATGAACGATATCTCTTTTACATTAGCATTCATGGCAGGAGTGTTATCTTTTCTTTCGCCGTGTGTCCTGCCGCTCGTTC
>CAZHHV010000045.1:12077-13062 GCA_964532335.1 uncultured Nitrospiraceae bacterium | reverse complement strand
AGAACTGTTTCAGATACCAAAGTGTACCTATCTTTTCTTCCTTTTGACCCTTTTATATGAATCAGCATTCTTTTACTGTCTATGTCTTCTATTTTCAATCTTACCACCTCACCCACTCGTAAACCTGCCGAGTATACAAGCATCAATATCGCCCTGTGTTTGATATTATCAATAGATGAGAGGATTTTTGCAACTTCTTCTTTGCTGAGAACAACGGGCAGTTTTTTGTCCTTGCGTGGTCTTTTAATCTCGTACAAGAATTTCTTCTTGAGCATCGAGCCGTAATAGAACTTCAGGGCATTGATTGCTTGGTTCATTGTTGCCGTAGCCGATTGTTTTTCTTCGGCAAGATAGAGAAGGTAATTCTTTATGTCCGAATCTTGAATGTCGGCAGGTTCTTTTTTTATAAGGCTCAGGAAGTCACGGTTGTAATAGAGATAGCCTTTGACTGTCTTATAGCTGTATTTCCTTGTGAGGAGTTCTCTTTTGAGGTCGTCGAAGGGCGTTACAGATAATTTTTTGTCTGAGAATCTCCCCCCGCCCCTCTTTGCCAAAGAGGGTTTTTCCTGAGATTGCTTCGTTGCTTCGCTCCTCGCAATGACAGGATGGAGCAGTTGTGCTTGAAGGGCAGGGTCAATACGAATATCTTCACCTTCAAAGGCATTTAAAATCTTCTCAAGCGTTCCATCAGTATCTGGAAAGCTCCAGTGTTTTTCTTTTGGATGCCATCTGTGGCCTGGAATCGTTTTGCTCTTTTCAACGAATTCAGGATCGTAGCGGAATGCCACTGTTATATTAGAGGAATCTTTACTTACTGTTATTATCCCATTATTGACTCGCAGTCTCAGAGAAATCTTGTGATATTTTTATCAATTGGCGGTTTTATTGTCAAGGAAAATATTAGATTATGTGCTTATCTATAATTGCTCAGCACCCATTATCTTTACAATGACTCGTTATTGCGATTATAATTAAAAATATATGA
>CAZHHV010000045.1:6203-12067 GCA_964532335.1 uncultured Nitrospiraceae bacterium | reverse complement strand
GAAAAGAAAAATATTAATTGGGGTAATCGTACTTCTGTCCGGATTCCTCCTCGCAGGGATTTCATTTTATATCTTTGGCAGGATTGCCCCGAGCCGCTCGGGGCTGACTGTCACAGTATCCCCGAGAGTGCCGAGCCAGATAATAGAGACATCTAAGGCATTCTCCGAGATAGCAAACAGTGTCTCTCCTGTCGTTGCGAATATCTCAACAACAAAGGTTGTTAAGAGAGAGGCGCCATCTTTTTTTGACGACCCGTTTTTTAATTTCTTCGGCCCGTCTCATGATTTTGGCTCGCCAAAAAAATGGAAAGAGCAGAACTTGGGCTCAGGGGTTATCGTATCAGGCGACGGTTATATAATCACAAACAATCATGTGATTGAGCAGGCTGAAGAGATAAAGGTGACACTTTATGATAAAAAAAGCTTTAAGGGAAAAATTGTCGGCGCTGATCCGAAAACAGATATAGCAGTAATAAAGATTAATGCCGGCAACCTGCCGACAGCCGCATGGGCAGACTCCGATAAGCTACAGGTCGGAGAATTCGTCCTTGCTATCGGCAATCCGTTCGGTCTAAGCCACACAGTAACAATGGGCATAATAAGCGCAGTGGGAAGAGTAAGCGTGGGAATCACAGATTACGAAGACTTCATACAGACAGATGCTGCTATTAATCCGGGCAATTCTGGCGGCCCTCTTGTAAATATCAAAGGAGAAATTATCGGCATAAACACAGCAATATTTTCAAAGACAGGAGGGTATCAGGGCATAGGGTTTGCAGTGCCAAGCAATCTCGTGCGGTCTGTAATGGAAGACCTTATAAAGTACGGCAAGAAAACAAGAGGCTGGCTCGGAGTCTCAATACAAAGATTAACTCCTGAGCTTGCAGAGAAATTCGGGATCAAGGATTCAGATGGAGCGCTTGTAGGCGATGTTGTAAAAGGCAGCCCTGCTGAAAAGGCAGGCATAATGCGCGGCGACATAGTCCTTGAATATAACGGCAAAAAAGTAAAAGATGCCGACAGCCTGAGGAATACAGTTGCCCAGACCAAGGCAGGCTCTCAGGTAAATATCAAAATACTCAGAAAAGGGAAAGAATATAATCTTGCTGTAACAATAACACAATCTCCGAAAGAACCCGGAGAGGCAAAGATTGAGTCGGTTCCCGGGGATGCCGCACGGGGTGATGCGCTGGCAGGGCTTGAAGTGATAGAGCTTACAAAAGAGATCGCCCAGCAGTTAGGACTGAATAGAGACGAGAAGGGCGTGGTGCTTTTCAAAGTTGAAACCGGAAGCGCGGCAGATGAGGCTAAACTCAGGAAAGGAGATGTCATTCAGGAAATAGACACCAAAAGGGTAGCCACCATTAATGATTTTAATAAAATTGCCTCTACTATAAAGCCGGGCGCAACAGTGTTGCTTTTCATCAACAGAGGCGGGCAAAAATTTTACACGGCAATAAAGGCATCATGACTTAATAATAGCGTTCAGCTTAAAGCTATCAGTCTTCAGCCATAATATAATTTATCATGCTGAAAGCTAACTGCTGATAACTGACGACTGACACACTTTTGAAAGGAGGTGAGTAAATTGATTTTTATTACTTTAAGAATAGCTGTATTTGCAGTCTTTTTAATGGCAGGTTATCTGCTTGGCAGTAAATATGATTCGCAGGTTATCGGCGCTGTGTGGGGTGCGGCAGCCGGAGCGCTTACCCTTTTTACAGAAACCGTATTTAAAAAAATTTCAATCGGGGTGGTGATTGGCGGAATATTCGGCGTGTCAGCAGGCCTTTTATTTGCAAATCTTGTGCTTTTTCCTCTGAAAATAATTATTCCGGATTATGGGACAACCGCATTTCTTCTGAATGCATTATTCGGGTATACGGGATTGCTGATAGGGCTCAGGCGTGGTAAGGAACTTACCATATCAGGCATACTCAGGCTTTTCAGAGGACAGGGGATTGAGGAGGATCTCAAACTGCTGGATACAAGTGTAATAATAGACGGCCGTATTGCAGACGTATGTGAAGCAGGGTTTATAGAAGGGACCTTTATAACACCGCAGTTTATTCTACAGGAGTTGCAGTACATTGCGGATTCTCCTGACCCACTTAAAAGGGGGCGCGGAAGACGTGGGCTTGACGTTCTCCACAAGCTCCAGAAGATGTCCAATGTGACTGTAAAAATAGTTGATGAGGATTTTCCGAAAATAAAAGAAGTTGATTCAAAACTCGTAGCGCTTGCGCGGATGCTTGACGCAAAAGTAATAACCAATGACTTTAATCTCAACAAGATTGCCGAACTTCAGGGAGTATCTGTCCTGAACATACATGAACTGGCAAATGCCCTGAAGCCTGTTGTCCTTCCCGGCGAAACCATAAAACTCTTTGTCATCAAAGAAGGGAAGGAGCATAATCAGGGTGTAGCGTATCTTGATGACGGCACGATGGTTGTTATAGAAAACGGCAAGAGGCTTATCGGTAAAAACGTTGACGTTACCGTGACAAGCGTCCTCCAGACAACAGCAGGCAGGATGATATTCTCTAAGACAAAAGAAGATTACGAGAGAGAAAATTGAGGGCGGTAAAATAGTTTATGCGTTTATTTAACAGCAAGGGTATAACATGTTGGCCAACATGTTATACCCTTGTTTAGCCTGATGAATATGCAAATTGACAAATGAAAAAAGTTACAGCCATAGTTCCGGCAGCCGGGCTCGGAAAAAGATTCGGACAGGGAGGCAACAAGCCGTTCCAGATGCTCGGGAATAAACCGCTGGTTGCATGGGTTTTTGAGGTATTAGAATCCATTAACGAGATTGCAGAGATAATTCCTGTTTTTAAAAAAGACGCTATGGCGCTTGGATGTGATTTGTTAGAGAAATTTAAATTCTCAAAGGTTAAAAGGATTGCAGCGGGAGGAAAAGAGAGGCAGGACTCTGTTTACGGCGCACTTGCTTTGATAGACAAAGAAACAGATGTCGTGCTGATACATGACGGCGTGCGGCCGCTCATCGAAAAATCTATCGTTGAAGAATCAATAAGACAACTCAGGAGAATTGACGGTGTTGTTGTCGGGGTGCCGCTTAAAGACACAATAAAAGAAGTCAGGTGTCAGGTGTCAGGTGTCAGGAGAAAAGGGGAAGAAATCATTGTGAAGAAAACATTAAATCGGAGTGTTCTCTGGGCGATACAGACGCCTCAGGTCTTTAAATATTCTGTGCTGATGAAGGCATACAGAAAAGCAATGGACGAGAGGTTCTACTCAACAGATGATTCCGCAATAGTAGAGAAATACGGAGGCAAAGTAAAAGCAATAATGGGCTCTTACAGCAATTTAAAAATAACAACTCCCGAAGATCTGGATATAGCAGAACTCCTTTTAAGAAAGAGGGCAGAAAGCATATCATGAGAACAGGCTTTGGATATGATTCCCACAGGCTTATTAACAGGCGCAAACTCATCATCGGAGGAGTAGAGATACCTTTTGAAAAGGGACTGGCAGGGCATTCGGACGCGGATGTCCTCTGCCATGCAATAATAGATTCTCTAATCGGCGCCCTTGGACGCGGAGACATAGGAAAACACTTTCCTGACACAGAACCGGAATGGAAAGACGCATCAAGCGTTGCCTTGCTTAAGAATGTAATTGAGATGGTAAATCGTGATGGGTTTGAAGTCCTGTGGATAGACTCAACAATAATTGCGGAAAGACCAAGGCTTTCGCCATACATTGATTCCATGAAAAAGGCTCTCAGCGGTGCAGGGATTCCTCCGGAACTTATTAATATCAAGGCAAAGACAAATGAAGGAATGGGTTTTACAGGCAGGGGCGAAGGCATTGCAGCATACGCCGTATGCCTGCTCGGGAAACCCTGATATAGATCACAATGCTATGCAATAACCCCCTTTCATCCCCCTTAAATTAAGGGGGAACGAGGGGGTTAATTTTGTCATTGACCAATGGACAACAAAAATTTAGTTATAAACCTCAACAAACCAAAAGGACTGACCTCACAGCAGGCAGTCACAAAGGTCAAAAAGCTCTTCGCTGCGAGAAAAGCCGGGCACGCCGGAACGCTCGACCCGATTGCTACAGGCATCTTGCTTGTATGCCTGAACGAGGCGACAAAAATAACAAGATTTCTTGCAGACGCCGACAAAGAATACCTTGCCATGATGAAACTCGGCGAACGGACAGACACCTTAGATTCCGAAGGAAAAATAATTTATAAAGCGCCGCAGTTCTTCGTTGATAAGAATCTGATAGAAACTGTCCTTGAGCGCTTCAGAGGCAATATTGAACAAATCCCTCCTATGTATTCTGCAATAAAGGTTTCAGGCAAACCTCTCTACATGCTTGCGCGCAAAGGCATAGAAATAGAAAGACAACATAGAAGCGTAAATATATATAAGCTTGATATCGCCGGCTTTGCCCCTCCTTTTCTGGAGATAAGAGCGCTATGCTCCAAGGGAACATATATCCGCACTCTGTGTGATGACATAGGAACAGCGCTTGGAATAGGAGCGCATGTCGTTGAACTTAAGAGGACAAAAATAGGAGATTTTATGCTTAAGGACTCAGCAGATTTTGACGAATTGCCTAATAAAGAAAAATCTATTTCTTCCATTGACGCTTCACTCAACCATCTTAAAGATATCATCCTCAGCAGCCGTGACTTTATCAGGATGGCAAATGGGGACATGATTACATCCGAGAATTTGCCTGAATTACCGGCAGATTCGTATCTGAGACTTAAAAATCCTGACGGTAAATTGTTTGCAATAGGCAAGTCAACCGCCTTAGGCGGAGGCTCAGGGATAAAAATAGAGCGGCTGCTGCACATCCTTTAACAGTATGGCTGAATCGCCAATTCTTAAACCAATATCTTAAAAATTCTGCGGAAGCTTTTGATATATCTGGAAAATTCACATAAAAATAACTTGACAAGTTGCGTATTTTCTGGTATTTATTAAGTTATGATTTTTGGCAGCAAAGGCTCTATAGGCCTGGACATAGGCTCAAGCTATTTCAAGGTAGTGCAGGTCAAAGACACTAAGAAGGGCTACGAGTTGGAACTTTTTGATACGCTTGCGATTGCGCCTGAGATTATAGTTGATGGAGCCATAATAGACTCGCTCAGGCTGGTGGAAGCCCTCAAGGAACTTACAAAAAAAGCCCGCGTAAAAACAAAAGATGCAGTAATAGGAATCTCAGGGCATGCCTCAGTGATTATAAAGCGGATATCGCTTCATGAGATGTCAGAGGATGAGCTTGCCGAATCAATAAAATTTGAGGCGGAACAGTATGTCCCGTTTGACATTGAGGATGTGAACCTTGACTTTCAGATACTCGGCCCCAGAGAAGAGCCAGGGCAGATGGATGTTATACTCGCTGCGGTTAAAAAAGACATAATCAATGAATATGTTGCAGTTGTAAAAGAAGCAGGCCTGAATCCGATAATAGTGGACGTAGCTGCCTTTGCTCTTGAAAACATGTATGAAATCAATTACGAGATTGAACCGAACAGAAATGTGGCGCTGGTCAATATCGGAGCAAGCACAATAAATATGAACATCGTGAAGGGCGGGGTTTCCGTGTTCACAAGAGACAGTTCTCTTGGAAGCAATCTGTACACAGAAGCCATTCAAAAGGAATTCAGCGTTACTTATGAAAACGCTGAAAGACTTAAAAGGGGCGAAGCCATAGAAGGTGTGTCTCCCGGAGACGCATATTCGGTAGTTATGAATACCTCTGAGGATTTAATCAATGAAATAGGACGCTCGTTAGATTATTACAAAAGCACCACACTGCATGAGGACATACATGAGATAATACTGAGCGGAGGAGGAGCGCTCATAAAA
>CAZHHV010000045.1:0-6188 GCA_964532335.1 uncultured Nitrospiraceae bacterium | reverse complement strand
TCGGGGTTGAATCAAAAGTGGCCGAACCGTTTAAAAACATCCCAATACCTAAAAAATTTGATTTTTCATATATACAGGAAATGGCGCCTATGGCAGCTGTTGCTGTAGGGCTTGCATTAAGGAGGCTTGGGGACAGATGATAAGAGTAAACCTCCTGCAAATAAAGCGCAAGAAAAAGCCCAAGGCGGTTCCGGTATTTATAATCAACAGCGTCCTGTTCACCTTAGCGGCAATCATTGCCTCAGGGTATCTTTTCTACTTTACAAGTTCCCAATTAGCCTTGCTCCAACAGCAAAAAAAGACTAACGAAGCAACAATAGCGGACCTGAAGAACAAGATAAAGGAAGTAGAAAACTATGAATCCCAGAAACAAACGCTTGAAAAAAGAACAGGCATAATAGAACAGCTTAAAAAGAATCAAAGCTTACCTGTGAGAATTCTTTCAGAGATGGGCAATGTGCTGCCTAACGGTGTCTGGCTTCAGTCCATGTCTGTATCAGGCAATGACATAAAGATAAGCGGTACCGGATTCACAAATGAGGATGTTGTCAACTATGAAAAGAATCTTAAAAAGTCAGAACTTTTTACAGATGTAAGGCTCCATGGAACCCAGAAGTCAAGCTCAGGCAAAGTAATAACTTATCAGTTTAATATAACGTGCAAGGTAAAGGAAGGATAACGTGGCTCTTAAACTTGACATAAAATTTGATCTAAAAAAGGTGCCCAAAGGCGCAAGGATAGCCATAGCCGTTGCGCCGGCAGTAATCATCGCTATACTGTTTGTAATGCTTGTATATTTTCCTAAAACAAAGGAAATAAAAAAAGTGAACGCTGACATGTCTGCACAGGAAAATGAGATAGCCAAAAATAAAACAAAGGCGGCGAAACTGGATATTCTTAAGATAGAAAATGACAAGCTCACTAAAAAACTCAAAGAACTTCAGGAAAAACTTCCGGAAGAAGAAGGCATTTCTTCACTGATTCAGCAGATAGCCGAGATAGCTGTAAAAGCAGATATAGATATATTGACATGGAAACCAGAGGGGAAAAAGGCACATCCAAGCGGTATAGTTGAGGAAATCCCATTTTCCTTAACCCTTGCCGGTACGTATCATAACCTGGGCTCCTTTTTCAGCAGCCTTACACGATTAAACAGGATTGTCAATGTTTCTGATATACAACTCGGGAATCCGACAGTAAAAAAAGAAGAGGCAGCATTAAGCATATCGCTAAAGGCGACAACCTTTTCAGCAGTGAAAGAGAAGGGCAAATGATACAGAAGACAGAAAACAGCAGAGCAGCAGAGCAGCAGAGCAGCAGTAAAAACTACTGGTCTACTGGGCTACTGTCTACTGTCTGCTACATGCTGTCTACTTTCCTCATAGCTTTATTTTTTCTGGGGGCGTGTGATAAAAAAGCTCCTTCTCCCAAAACTACTCCTGCAAAAGCTGCCCAGGAGGCTGCTCCACAGAGCGCCGACGCAAAAGGGACTAAAGCAGCGGAAGAAGTAATCACTTACGAGAAAAAGGGGAAAAGAGATCCGTTTGTTTCTCTTGTTGTGACTGCGGTGGAAAAACCCAAGAAGGGACAGACCCCGCTTGAAAATTACGATATCAGCGCAATTAAGATTTTAGGCATTGTATGGAATGAAAAAGGCAATTTTGCAACAGTAGTTTTACCTGACGGAAAGGCATATACTTTAAGAGAAGGCATGACAATCGGGATACACGAAGGTAAGATACAAAGGATAGACAAGAATCATATCGTTATCATAGAAAGAATAAAAGATTACAGGGGACAACTTAAATCAAAAGAAACAATTTTGAAACTCCGTGAAGGGGAGGAAGAATGAGACAAAAATTAAAAATCAGGAAACAGAAACCGGAAAACATAAACAGGAGAGGGACAGGCTACTTTTTTTGGGGAAAAAGTTGCCTGTCCCTTACCGCCTTCTTGTTGGCAGTTATAGTGCTGACTTCAGGATGCGCAACTACAACCAGCGTACAGGAAGAAAGGCAAATCGCTACGCTGACTGCAATAGACGTAACAGACAATACGCTTAATATCAATGCAGATAAGCCATTCAAATATACAATATACAAGCCTTCTGACCCGTATAAAGCAATTGTGGAGCTTCCGGATGTGCGGCTTGGCATTGCTGCAGGCAAAATCAAATCAGAGAAAGCGGGTATAACAGAGATTATGCCGTCTCAAACAGATGAGCCGCTGTTAAGCAAACTTGAAATACTCCTCTCCTCTCCTGCTGGTATCGTGCCTGCCTACAAGGGAACCCTGCTGACACTCAACATAATTAATCTGGAAGAAGAACTTAAAGCAAAGACAACTGAAAAAGCGGCTGAAACGCCAAAGGCAGAGGAAACCAAGATCGCAGCAGAGAAAATAGAAGACGCCTTTAAAGAAACTAAAACAGTAGCAATTGCAAAACCGGAAGAAAAACCAAAGACAGCAGAAAAAGAAGAACCAGCATTGCCAAAAGCAACTGCGCCAAAAGAGCTTCCGCCTGCAACATCAATTGTAAAAGTAAATATTGAAAAGGAGCAGGATGTCCTGAAGCTGACAATAAAAGGCAACGGCTCTCTGAACCCTAATGTTTTTGAACTTGACAACCGGACAGTTTTAGACATGCCTAATGTCACACTTGAAGCGCCATTACCCAAAGCGCAGTCGCCGCTTAAAGGCATCAGAGCAGGAAAATATAAAGACAAAACAAGAATTGTGCTTGACATGAAAGAAAAAACAAGCTTTACTGTCACCTCAATAGAGGATTCCGTGATAGTCTCATTCCAGCTCCCTGAAAAAGAAAAATATGCTGCAAAGGCAGAAAAGCCTGCCAGCATGGAAACAAAAACTGAGACAGCAATGCCTGAAAAACCTGCAGAAGAAGGCAAATACAAAGGGCAGAAAATTTCTCTTGATTTTCAGGATGCAGACATTGGGCCGCTATTCAGGTTATTGGCCGACATAAGCGGGTATAACTTTGTAATTGATCCTGCTGTAAAAGGGAAAATTACACTGAAACTTATGAATGTACCGTGGGAGCAGGCGCTTGACATAATACTGCAGACATTCGGACTCGGGAAATCCGTGGAAGGCAACATAGTATGGATTGCCCCGATTACTACGTTTACCAAAATCTCTGAAGACAAGGCAAAGGCTAAGGCCGTTGAGGAAATAGCAGAGGACATTACTCAGGAGATAGTACGAATAAATTATGCCACTGCCGGCGATATTAGCACTGCTATTACTAATGCCAAACTGGTCACTAAAGATAGAGGCAGTATAACAATGGATACAAGGATGAATACGCTTATTATTAAGGACACGCAGAAGAACATTAACAAAATAAAAGAGCTTGTAAAGATAATGGATGTCGCAAAACCTCAGGTAATGATAGAGGCAAAATTAGTGACAGTAAGCAGCGATTATAGCGAAAAACTCGGGATAAGGTGGGGCGGAAATCTTGGAACCGCGAGTCCTCGGGTTGGTTTCGGCAACATTGCCATTACCGGCGGGACCTTTTCTGTGAATACTCCTATATTAACTGCCGGAGCCTCCACCACAAATCCCGGCGGAGTTTTAGGATTAAGCTTAGGAAGCGCAAGCACTGTGCAGGTGAACCTTTCACTCTCAGCGCTTGAATCAATCAACAAAGCACGGACATTGTCAAATCCAAAGATATTGACGATGGACAATGAAGCAGCCACTATCTCGCAGGGTCAAACCTTTTTTGTTCAAACCACAAGCGCAGAAGGCACAAAGACAGAAGAGAAACAGGCAACATTAAGCCTGGCTGTCACTCCAAAGATTACACCCGACGGCTACGTCCAGTTAAAGGTTACAGCAACCGATAACAGCCTTACGAGCGTAACTCCGCCTGTTATGGATACAAAAACCTTAAATACAAATGCGCTTGTAAAAAACGGTGAGACATTGGTCTTAGGCGGAATCTATACTACAAGCACAACAGAAGGTGAAGAGGGGATACCGCTTCTGGGCAGGATACCTGGTCTTGGCTGGCTATTTAAAACAAAGACACAGTCAGGGCCTAATGTGAAGGAACTGCTTATATTCATAACTCCAACAATCGTAACCAAGCCGTAAACGATTTATTCTGCGATGGCTATCATCAGATACCTTACGTCAGGAGAATCGCACGGCAAAGCCCTTATAGGAATTCTTGAGGGCATTCCCTCAGGGTTTCCTGTTTCTTCTGGCGACATAGACAGAGACCTCGGAAGAAGACAGAGAGGCCACGGCCGCGGCGGAAGAATGAAGATAGAGGCTGACCGCGCTCAAATACTGTCAGGCATCCGCTTCGGCAAAACAATCGGCTCTCCAATAGCCCTCCTCATAGAAAATAAAGACTGGATTAACTGGCAGGACATAACGAGTTCACAGTTCACGGTTCACAGTTCACAAGTAAAGGCTGTTACCAGCCCGCGCCCTGGGCATGCTGACCTTGCCGGCGCAGTCAAATATGACACACATGATATGAGGAATATCCTTGAACGCTCAAGTGCAAGGGAAACAGCAATGAGGGTCGCTCTTGGAGCAATAGCAAAGAGGTTTTTGTCAGAGTTTGGCATCAAGATAGGCAGCTATGTCATACAAATAGGTACAGTTCACAGTTCACAGTTCACGGTTCACAGTTCAGAAAAGGGACTTTTGAAGATTTTTAATGATGCTGAGACATCTCCTGTGAGATGTCCTGATAAAAACTTATCAAAAAAGATGGTTCAACTAATAGATGCGGCTTCAAAAGAAGGAAATTCTCTTGGTGGAATCTTTGAGGTCTTTGCAACAGGCGTTCCTATCGGCCTCGGCAGTCACATACAATGGGACAAACGGCTTGACGGAAAACTTGGTCAGGCATTGATGTCCATTCAGGCTATTAAAGGGGTTGAAATCGGCATGGGTTTTGAAATGAGTAAGAAATCGGGGGCAGAGGTGATGGACGAAATTTTCTACGATAGTTCACGGTTCACGGTTCACGGTTCACGGTTTTATCGCAAAACAAATAATGCCGGAGGGATTGAGGGCGGGATGACAAACGGAATGCCGATAATAATAAGGGCGGCAATGAAACCAATACCTACTTTAAGAAAATCCCTTTGTTCTGTTGATATTAATACAAAGAAGCCGATCAAAGCTGCTTACGAACGTTCTGATATATGTGCTGTGCCTGCTGCAGGCGTTGTAGGCGAAGCGATGACAGCGCTTGTTATAGCTGACACTTTCCTTGAGAAGTTCGGCGGCGACAGCATGGCAGAGGTAAAGAGAAATTACAACTCTTATCTAAAATATCTTTCGAAGTTCTGATCACATCATAACTCCTATGCAAGCAGACATATCGCCTTCAAAAGTTTTGAAATGCGACGGGATTCTGCAAGTCCAATGTGCAATCTTCCTTTTGAAATAACAAGGGTTATCGAACCTGCGCCTAAGTCGCAGGTTACAAGATTTGAAATGTTGTTAGCCAAACCTGAAGGTGTCGCTTCAAAACTTTTTCATCCGACATGTCTGCTTATTGCATGGGCATGGATTCATCCTTCGTAGAACTTCGGAGAATGGATGACTGAAAAGTATTTTGCAGCAACACCTTTAACATGCCATAATCAATTCTTGAACCCGCTTGGAATTATCCATTAACCCATTGTGAATTGCATTATGGCATCTGATTAAATCATGTTGAAATCAAAAGACTTTGAAGGCCTTCATGTCCATGCATGTAAAAAATCAACTGATTGACATAATCTCAAATATAATGAAAAATATCGGCATGAAAAATATTGTGCTGACCGGTTTTATGGGAACAGGCAAATCCGAGGTGAGCCAAGAACTTTCAAGAGTTCTCGGCTGGAAGGCAATCGACATTGATACAGAAATAGAAAAATCTCAGGGGATGAAAATAACCGGGATATTTAAGCAGTTCGGAGAGCCGGGGTTCAGGGACATTGAGACGGAGATGATAAAAAAACTTTCTAAAAACAAAAATGTTATTATCTCAACAGGAGGAGGTGCTGTCTTAAGGCAGGAGAATATTGACGCCTTGAGAGAAAACGGAGTAATAATCTGCCTTACAGCCGCACCTGAGACCATACTGAAACGGACACGCAACAATAACGACAGGCCATTGCTTCAGGTGGAAGAGCCTTTAAAGAAGATTA
>CAZHHV010000044.1:3671-13126 GCA_964532335.1 uncultured Nitrospiraceae bacterium | reverse complement strand
TGAGCCAATTGAAGCCCGGAGAAAATATTAAGTATCTCATTACGAGATGCCAGGAGAGCCAGTAATAATCCTGCGGTCAGCGCAAGAACTAACGGCGTAGTAGGCACTACCCAGATGTCAAGCAATATCAACACTCCTACAACAACAAAGATAATTCTCACGGCATTGATTATTAAAGTTGTTGGAAGCAGAGACGGCGCCTTAATCCTGCCCAGATATAATTGAAGTAATTTTTCGGTAAGACTGACAACTGTCCAGATTAAAGAGATAACGAAAATAGTTTCCAGGATTCTTCCAGCTAAGACTTTACTCTGTGGGGATAATGTTGAAACCAGAATAGCTGAATATGCCCCCACTATCAGGCACCATTGAAAAAACGGGGTTCTCGTTGTCTGAAGGAGTATCTGACTTCCTTCCCACTTAATTTTGGCAAACAACCTATCAAGATAATTGTAGAAAGTCCTCCTTGCCCAGATGGCAACTACAAAGAAGGCAAGAAAAACAATAGCCGGCACTGTCAGTGAAAGCCAATTATTTGTAAGCCATTCAGTCATTTTTGAACCTTAGGTTTAGAATTATTAACTGTAATTTGCATAGCAATTAACCGTATTTTGGTTAAACAAAACATCATTGCCGCCAATCCTTTTCCTCCCTCAAATATACCGTTCTGTGCGGGAATGGGATATCTATGCCTTCTTCTTTAAAGCTCTTGAAAATCCTTTTTCTCAATTCATGCTGCACAGGATACTGGTCAACAAATTCCCGCACCTGGCATATCAGCGTGAAATCAAGAGAGCTTTCGCCGAATCCCGGAATAAATCTTACGAAAGGCTCAGGTTCGCCCAACAGTCCGGGAATTTCTCTCACGGCTTTTTTTGTTTCCTCAACAAGTATCTTTTCGACTTTTTCCGGGTCTGACGAATAACTTACACCAATCGGAATCAGAAGGGCCATACGTTTTTCAGGCAGATAATAATTAGTAACAACGCTCTGAGCAAGTTTACTGTTAGGAATCACTACGATATTATTTGGTAACATCCTTACTCTTGTTGTTCTCCATGTTATATCTTCCACATAACCTTCCTGCCCAGTTTCAAGCTTTATAAAATCCCCAACCCGTATTGATTTTTCCACGAGGATATGAATGCCTGCAAAGAGGTTTGCCAGCGTATCCTGAAGCGCAAGGGCAACAGCAAGGCCGCTGACACCGAGGGCTGTTATGAGAGGAGTTATTGAAATTCCTATGACAGAAAGGATTATCAAAAGACCTATGATGAGTATCGTGCCCTTCAATATCCCATATGCCAGTCCAGTTGTCGGGATGGGAAGCGAGGATTTCTGTATGTAATTTCTAAAGACCTTCCCTGCGAGGTTTGCCGATGCTATGGTAATAGAGAATATCACAATAACATGGATAATTTTGGTCAGATAAAAGACATATTTCTCGGAGATATCTGAGATAGCAATGCCTATATAAAGCCCGATGGCGATGCACCAGTAAACAGAGGGACTTTTAAATGCCTTTATTATTGTGTCATCCAGTTTTGTCTCTGTCTTTTCAGCCCACCTGTGAAGAAGCTTAAATGATATGCTTCTGATGATGAATAGCGCAAAAATAGATATTAATGCCACGGCTAAAGGAATCAAAGCCTTTTCTATATTGATATCCATCTATCCCCCTCACGGAAAGATTTAGAACTCACTATAGGTTACCATGTTTTGTCCCTCTGTCAAAGGCAATGACTGAAGGAGTAATTGAAGCGAGTTTGCCGTCCATCTCGTCTTTATATCTCAACCATTCGGCTTTTAGATTTTCCGGTACAGCGCTGCCTCCGGATACTTTTATTTTGAGCGGGTTGACAGGCTTGTTATTGACTCTCATTTCGTAATGCAGATGCGGCCCTGTAGCGAGACCTGTTGCGCCTACATATCCGATTACCTGTCCCTGTTCAACCTTCAGCCCTCTTTTAATTCCCCCGTTAATCCTTGATAGATGTCCATAATATGTCTTCCAGCCGTTAGAATGCCTTATAACAACAAGCTTACCGTATTGCCCTTTATAACCGGAAAAATTGATAGTTCCATCGCCGACAGCGGAAACTGGTGTCCCGGCCGGAGCTGCATAGTCAAGTCCATGATGGGGTCTGTATATCTTTAATATTGGATGGAATCTTCCAGAAGAAAAACTGGAGCTTATGCGCCTGAAATTAAGCGGCGCCTTCAAAAAAGCCTTTCTGAGTGATTTTCCATTTTCGTCGTAATAATCAGCCTTCCCGTTACATTCAAATCTGTATGCGCGATATATCACTCCGTTATTTATAAACTCGGCAGAAAGTATGTTGCCGTATTTTTTAAATTCCCCGTTTAAATACAGACCCTCCGCAACAATCTTAAACTTGTCGTCATTTCTAAGGTCTGTTGTAAAATCTATGTCCCATGCAAAAATATCGGACAGATTAAGAGCCAGCATCAGGTTTTCCCTGCCTTCTCCAATTGAAGATATTAGGTTATCCTTTATAAGTCCCCCTATGTGCTGGATTCTTTTTTCATATTCAACAGCTATCCTTTCAGCGCTGAATCCTGATTCATTCCTTGTAATATTTAAAACTGAATCGTCATCTACCCAATAGTCAAATGAAATTATCCTATTCATATCTCCAAGCGCTATTTTGTATCTGTGGCCGGGATACACCTCACCCAACTTATAAACATTCGCGCATGCCTCTTTCATCTCAAAAAGAATCCCCGTGTCAAGATTATGTTTTTTGAAAATATCAAAAAGAGTCTCTCCCTTTCGTACTGCATCGTCTATAGTTCTATAATTTTGTCTGGTATTTGTATCAACCTGGGTATCTTTAAGATAAAGGTTACTATCGACCTCTAAAAATAGAATAACAATGATGCAGAAAATAATTAGTAAAAACTCCTTTTTCATTGCACGCCTCCGCAATAGAAATCATTAATCACTTGGAAGTGCCGGAGCCGGATAGTACCGGCACTTCGCAATTAATTCTTACGCTCGCTGACTACAAAATGCACTCTCCTATTTTTCTGCCAGCAACTTTCTGTTTTTTCAGCACACACGGGCTTTTCCTCGCCATAGCTTCTGACTTCCATCCGAGAAGAGGCAACGCCAAGCGAGAGAATGAATTTCTTTACTGATTGCGCTCTTCTCTCGCCAAGGGCAAGATTGTATTCGTTTGTGCCTCTTTCGTCGCAGTGTCCTTCAATTAGTATTTTATATTCGGTCTTTTCTAAGAGATGGCCGGAAACCGATTTTAGAATGGGCTTTTCATCTTCTCTGATGTCATATCTATCAAAGTCAAAATAGATATCCCTGAGTATTTCCGGCATTCTCTTGCTTCTTAAAGAGAGTTCTTTTGATGCAATCTCCGTCTTGCTCATTGCCGGCTTTTGTTCTGTTTTGGAAGAGCCTTCGCCTGCTTTTTGGGTTTCGTATGATTTTGGCTGCGTCTTAGATGCTTCATATTGTTTATTGGTGTCTTCGGGAGCAACCGCTACTTTTTTGGAACCACAGCCAAAACCGATTAATCCTAATATTAATAATATAATTGAAATGCCTTTCATATTAAATCCTCTTTTTTTGCTGATAAAAAATGCAAAGCATGCGAATCTATAAATAACTCGCGATTTACGAAATAGGAATGTTTGTTCTGGATTATATCAGTGGAGGAGAAAGACCGGAATGTAAAGGCTGCGCTCCGTTAAAAGACTTTGATTGATTATGCCTGACAAAAAACCTTATCGGTGAGCGGGAGGAGAAGAAGAGATAATTTTCGGGCAGAAAAAAATTCTTAAGATGAGGAGATTGCGGCGTTTCATTTTTAGGGATGACAGCCCGTTTCTTTTTAAGAAGAAGCCTTGCCGTTGAGTCCGTATCTATGTCGTTATCTGTAGAAGCCAGTTGAGTATAGATCAGTTCCAACAGGCAGATAGAAATCTTTTTTGAGAGCGAACATGCTTCATCAGAATTGTTACTGTTTTTTTCTATTTTCTCTGATGCATAGATGTAAGAAATAGGCGATACTGTATAAAAAGAAAATAATATTAAAAAAAGCAGCCGCAGGATAAATCGCTTAATTACCATGACAAAATTAATATATCACAAGCTATTTATTAATGACAAGGCTTCTGATTTTAAGGGGCGATGTTCTGAAGCTGTTGTTTATAATGTGCAGATTATAAATCCAAACCAGAGGAACATTAAATCTCTCCTTTGAAATAATCTAATGCCTTCGCCATGCTTTTTCTTTCACCGGTAAATAGTATTATATCTCCTGCCTTGAACATAAAATCGGACTCAGGATTTGTAAAAACCTCAGGTCCTCTCCTCACGGCTATAATTGTGACCCCTGTTTTCTTCCTCACCTGAAGCTCGGCTATGCTTTTGCCCACAAGATGCAAGTTTCCTGAGACTCTAAAGCCTTCTATTTCTATCTCTGGAAGCCACTCACACTTCTCAAAAAGATGTCTTTTGGGTAAATCCATACTTCTTAAAGCAGTATAACTATCACTTCTAATTTTATCCGCCATATCCATGATTACATTCTTTGGAAAGTTATACCTGTGCAGCACACGTGAGAATATCTCTATTGATGTTTCAAACTCTTCCGGTATCACCTCATTGGCGCCGAGTTTCCTGAGTTCATCCACTTCCACAAGGTATCTTGTCCTTACAATGATATAAATATCAGCGCTTTCATATCTTGCTATAGAAACAATTCTCCTTGTGGAAACAGGATCCGATATCGCTACAACAAGAAGCCTTGCCTTCTCAACACCCATCTTATGCAATAATTCTTTACTTGTTCCATCCCCATAATATATCGGCTCTCCTTTTTTCTTCATTTCTCTTACAGTATCGCTGTTCATCTCAAGCACAACATAAGGTATTTCTGCCTCTTTCAAAATCTTTGCGAGATTTTTTCCATTAAGGCCAAAGCCGATAATTATCACATGACCATGCCTCCTCCTCGGAAACCCCTCCCCCTCAGAAACTCTCTTAAGGCTGGTTATTCTCTTTAAAAGATGCCTTGCTGTTATCCATCCTGAAATTGAAGGCGCCGACCTCAGGATAAATGGGGTCATCATCATTGTCACAACAGAGGATGAAAGGAAAATTTGATAGAAATCCTCGGTGATAAGCCCTGATGCTTTTCCTGCGACTGCAAGAACAAAAGAGAATTCTCCAATCTGGGCAATACCGAGTCCTGCATGAATTGAGGTTCTCAGAGGGCTTCCTATTGAAAGAGCGGATATTATGCCTGTAATTATCTTTAGCCCGAGTATCAATGCAACAGCAGCTGCAATCTTCAGACAATTATCAGACATATACCCTATATCCATCAACATCCCGACTGAAACAAAAAACATGCCTATGAAACTGTCTTTAAACGGCAGGATGTCTGATGTTGCCTGATGTGCATATTCCGACTCGGAGATTATGAGCCCCGCAAGAAATGCGCCGAGTGCAAGTGAAAGTCCGAATTTTGAAGTTAAAAAAGCAATCCCGAAACAGAGAAATATTATTGTTGTTATGAATAATTCACGGCTCCTTGTACGTACAACCTGATGCAGTAATCCCGGGACAATCCACCTCGCACTTAACAGCACAGTTGTTATAATCAGCGCCGCTTCTCCCATCTTTATCAGCGCATCTATCATATTTATCGCATCTCCTGAGAGAGCAGGGATTAAGAGCATAAGGGGCACAACACAAAGGTCCTGAAAAATCAGTATGCCGACCATTATGCGGCCATGCGGAGAGTCGGTTTCGCCTTTTTCTGCAAGCATCTTTAAAACAATTGCAGTGCTGCTTAAGGCTATTAGAAAACCAAAAAAAACAGACCTGTTTACATTTCCGGTCAGAAGATAGGCAGCAGCGGCAGATAAGGTTATGGTAAGCAATACCTGAATTCCGCCGCCTGCTATAACTGCTTTTCTTATCCTGATAAGCCTTGCCATGGAAAACTCAATACCTATCGTAAAGAGAAGGAGTACCACTCCAATCTCTGCCATTATCTCTATTGAATGGACATCTTTTAAAACTCCTATGCCATAGGGGCCAATAATAGCGCCCGCAACGAGAAAACCGACAATAGATGGAATCTTCAGCCTGTGAAGCAGGAATACCACTAATGCAGATACGCCTAAAACTATAACAAGAGATTTTAAAAATCCAAGTTCCATAGGTTTTATGGTAGCATAAAAAAGAAGGTTTTTAGCCCCCCTATTTTGAAAAGCAGTAAAACAAAATTTTACTCAAGTCTATATCTTCAGTACATAATATCTCAGCCAGACATATACCGTTGAAATAACATTAGATGTCCCATTTAATATAGTTTCTTATTACAAATGGGGTAAGCATTGTGGTTAGCAAAGACATTGCTACGATTGAAACATAGACATCCTGCTTGATTATATTGGAGGTCAGCCCTATTAATGCAATTATCATTGCAACTTCGCCGCGTGGAGACATCCCGAATCCAATAACTAATGATTCGGTTTTATTGAATCCTGCCAGCCTTGATGCAATGCCGCAGCCGGCAACCTTACTGAACACCGCAACCAGAAGTAATGTTATAAAAAATGGCGATATATCGAGAGTTAATTCTCTAAGATTCGCAAGGATCCCAAGACTGATGAAGAATATTGCGCCGAAGATTACATGAAGATACTCTGCCCCTTCTTTTAGGTCTTTGCTGTTTTTAAATCTTATGCCTTCCAGCGCTGCGCCTGCCAGGAATGCTCCAATAATTGCCGACAAACCGATTAATTCTGCGATAGAGGCGTAGAAGAAACAGAACATTATTGCAGTAATAAATAAAAGGTGTGGATGCTCTTTTGCGAACCTCGCTTCATCCAATCTCAAAAATATTTTCTTTATATAAGGGGCAGCGAATATGCCGGCGGATAAAAAGACTATGGACTCTATTGCCATTATTAATACCCCTATGACTGCTATATTCTCTGCCCGCGTACTTTGAACTGTAATTGACAGCGCTAATAAGCCAAGCACATCGTCTATAACCGCTGCGCCGATTATTGCCTTTGCCGCAGGGGTATGCAGTTTTTTCATTTCCTGCAGTACGCTTGCCGTAATAGCAATACTTGTCGCTGTCAAAGCTACGCCTATAAACATTGATTCCTTAAAATTATAGCCAAATAAATTCCCCAAGAAATAACCTGCCGCCCACGGTACGATGGCTCCGATTAATGCTATAAACATATATTTTATCTGATAGACATCTTTAATCTTAAATTCAAGGCCTATTGCGAATAAAAGCATTATTGCACCGAGGTGTGCAAGCATCTTAACGGCATCACTGTATTGAACAATAGAAAAAATGCTGGGGCCGATTATTATTCCGATAATAATTATACCGACTACTGCCGACTGGTTAATCCTTGACGCCATGAGGTAGCCTGCAAGCGCAAACAGCAGGATTACACTTATTTGCAATTCAAGGGATGTCATTTATTATTCAATGTTAACCATAAGATTTTATCGTATACACTATATCATAATATCATAAAAAGATAGCGCGCCAAATAAAAAAGCCCCCCGATATTATCGGGGGGCTTTTCATAAAACACTCTGTATTTAGATTACGCTTTAACAACAAGCACAGGGCATGGGGCATAACCTATAACCTTCTCTGCAACGCTTCCCATGAGAAGCCTTTTTATTCCTGTCCTCCCATGCGACCCCATTACAATTGTATCTGCATTAAACTCCTTTGCGAGTTCCACTATCTTCTGATATGCCTCTCCCTCTCTCACAAATGTCTCTGCCCTGACACCTGCTGCCTCTGCCTGTCTTTTCACATCTTCTACAAAGCCCTTTGCCTTTTTTATCATATCCTCCACTGTCTTTGGGGATTCGGCATAAAATTCCGGAGGGACATCAACGACTGATACAACCTTTAGCTCTCCTCCATAGGATTTTGCAAAGTCAATCGCCTTTTCTGCCGCTGCCCCGCTATATTTAGATCCATCAATAGCAACAAGAGCCTTCTGCCATCCAACAGTGGTATCCCTCGGCACAACGAGGACGTCTATATGGCTGTAACCGATTACCCTTGCAGTAACGCTTCCCATAAAAACCCTTTCAATTCTCCTGAGTCCTCTTCTGCCCATCACTATTAAATCGCAGTTCTCCGCATCAGCAAGGTCTACAATCCTTTCATGCGCCTCGCCTTCTTCACACGCCGTCTTAAGCAAAACTTTTGCTTCCTTTGCCATTTTATCAGCCTTTAAAAGAGCTTCATCGCATGGCTTTCTCATGGATGCCATGATATTGCCAACTGCTACAAGGTCAAGGTCTCCCTGATATGGCGGGATAACGGAAACGGCTGTTATCCAGCTCCCCTCATTCTGAGCAAGCTTAAATGCCTCTTTCAAGGCGTGCATACTGGTTTCAGAGCCGTCAACTGCAGCTAAAATCTTTCTGTATCTTCCCACAGCTACACCTCCCCGTGTTTCAGAACTTCTTTAGACATTTTACGCTCTGCCATAAGACCACTCCATATGGATTTTATAACAATGAATGCCCCGCTAAACAGCGCTAATATCATTATAACAAAACTTGTGTTTTTGAGTACTGTTACAATGCCTTCGCTTAAAGGCTGGATCAGTCCGAGCTGTGAAAGATAAACAGGAATCATTAAGGCACGGCTGAAAAGCACGATGACCATAATAACGCCCATAACCATCTTTATCATAAACGGCTTTACATATGTTGTGCCTATTGCTCCAAGCTGTATTCCGAATAAAGAGCCTGCGAGAATAACCATTGCTAAACGGATATCAACAAGGCCGCTCATGGCATATTTGAATGAGCCGCCAAGACCCATTACAAATGCTATCACAAGCTCTGTTGCCGATGCCATCAGGCTCGGTGCGCCAAGCACATATATCATTGAAGGAACGCCGATAAAACCGCCGACTGCGATTGTTGCGGCAAGCATCCCTGTTGCAAATCCGAGGGGGATAGTGAAGAGAACAGAAATCTTTGCATCCAAGCTCTTGAAATAGACCATTGTGCCCGGAATGTTGACGGACTGCACCCATTTTGCAAGTTTCGTTGCCTTTTCCTCTTCATGAATATTGCCTGATTTGTATGTCTTCCAGGCATCTCTCAATACAAAACCTCCGACAACTGCAAGTATTACTACGAAGGCAGCGCTTACATACAGGTTTGAACCTGCATCGCCAAACGCCTTCTTGATGCTTTCCTGAATATGTGCGCCGTACAGCACTCCTGCTTCTGCTGAAATACCGAGTACAATGCCGAGCTTTACGTCGACCTGCCCGTATTTAGCGCGCTTGATTGCGCCTATGAGCGCTTTTGGAAATTTGTGGCACATGTTGCTTGCAACTGCTATAAGACCTGGCACACCCAAGCTCATCATTGCAGGCGTGAGGACAAATGC
>CAZHHV010000044.1:0-3661 GCA_964532335.1 uncultured Nitrospiraceae bacterium | reverse complement strand
ATTCGCAGAAGCTTATTTCCGCCGGGGGGAACTCTATAAAAAGATAGGAAATGTTCATCACGTCGAGATTGATAAAGTTTGCCGCTACATCCTGCATTTTATTTAACCTCCTTCTTCTTTTTCGCCTCTACTCCAAGGACAGTCCAGAAATCGCCTGTAAATGCGCCGTGAAAGTATGAGAAAACAAACGCCGTTATAATCGGAAGGAATGCATATATCCCCCCTCTGCCAAAATAACTATTGATTGCATCCTGCTTCATTAGCAGAACCGCATACAATGCAACTGAAAGAATCCCCATGAAGATCATCTTCCCGATGGGTTTCTTTCTGACATTTTTGTTGTATCCTGATGCCATCTCTCCTCCGTTAATCTTTAAGTTATTTGTTGCCTGCAGCATTCACTGCGAGATCAGATGTATAGCCTCTGCCGGACCTCTCGGCTGTTTTTTCCTCGGGCTGCGCATCTTCCTTGAGTATCTCCCTTGCTGTTTCGAACTCTCCAGCCTCTGCAAATGTTGTTGCAGTCATGAGTGTCTCAAATCTTTTTGTGAGTTTCTTCAGTCCTTTCATTTTCCCCTCCTTTTTTGTTACGCCTCAGCCTTTGCAGCCATCATCGTAACAATTGGTTTTGTTATGTTTTTGAGCATCTTTCTGATGTCCAATAATTTTTTATCGCCTGAAAGATTTGGGCTTAATAGAATCATGTCAATGCCGGGCTTGTCTTTGAGGAAGTCTTTTATAACCTGTATTGCTTCACCTGCTTTAACCTCAGATGAGAAATCAATGTCGGCATCCCTGCATTTTTCAGAGAACTCGTTTATCTTTTTCTCTGCTGTTTCTTTTATCTCTTTCTCCTGTCCGCTCATAAGCTCTCTCATTGTTTCAATATCTCCAGCCTCTGCAAATGTTGCCGCAGTCATCACATCTTCAAACGATTCCATTGCGCGCTTGCCGTAAACCATCAGCACAGCCACCCCTGCATTCAGAGCCTTTGCAAGTTCAAGCACATAGGAAAAACCTTTATCACAGTCTTCACCGCCTTTTGTTACGAATAAGAGTTTTTCCTTCATCGCTCTTGCCTCCGTTATTAGCTTCAAAGACATACATACCAAGATGCATGCCAGAAAGAAACCTCTTGGAATATAAGGATTTTGTGGAATGGAGAGCCTAATTCTCTGTTTAAATATGGGACAGGTGCGAACAGTAGAGAGCTGTTTTAACTTATAGAGAACTTTTTATTTTAAGGAATGGCATAGATGATAAATCTGAAGCATTTTTGAACTGAACCAAGATAAAACTGAGATGGAATGCTATAGTTTTTCTTATTCGGTGGAATTATTTTTTTAATATCCTCCACAAGCTCGTTCTTGAAATCCCGAGGATATCCGCTGCCTTTGATTTGTTGCCCTCGGCTAATTCGAGAACCTTTTCTGCGTACTCCCTGTTAAGCTCGTCTATTGTCTTTACCCTGTTCGGGTCTATCGCCTCTACCTGAAAGAGTTTTATGCTCTGAGGAAGGCTCTCCGGCCTTATGCGCGAAGCGCTTTCAAGGATAACCGCCCTCTCAATTATGTTTTCAAGCTCTCTCACGTTTCCCGGAAAACCGTATGAGAGAAGCATGTCCATTGCATCCGTTGTGAATCCTTCAATTTTCTTGTTCGCCTTCCTTGAATATTTCTCAAGAAAATGTTTTGCAAGCGGCGTAATGTCTTCTTTGCGCTCCCTTAACGGAGATATATAAATGTCCATCACATTAAGCCTGTAATACAAATCTTCCCTGAATCTTCCGTTAGATATAAGCTGTTTTATGTTTTGGTTTGTTGCGGCAATGAACCTGACATCAACCTTTATTGTCCTTGTGCCGCCGACCCTCAAAAACTCCTTGTCTTCTATGACCTTTAAAAGCTTTGCCTGAAGATTGGGCGACATCTCTGCAATCTCATCGAGAAAGAGCGTGCCGTTATTTGCAATCTCAACCAACCCCGGCTTTGCGGCCACTGCTCCGGTAAATGCTCCTCTTTCATGTCCGAAAAGTTCGCTTGCGAGGAGTTCCTCTGTGAATGTTGCGCAGTTTAATGCAAGGAAAGGCTTATCCTTCCTCAGTCCTGTGTTATGGATGAGCTTTGCAACAAGGCCTTTTCCTACACCGCTTTCTCCTGTGAGCAGAACATTGCAGTCAGAGTTTCTTATCCCCGATATGATGTCAACGATCCTCTTCATTGCCTTGCTCTTTGCTATCAGAGGCGTGTCCTTATCAAGGCCGAGGGATATCTTAAGAGCTGTATTTTCCTTCTCTAACCTTTTTTTTTCCTGAAGCTTTTTTATCTTGAGGATCAGCTCATTGAGGTTGAAGGGTTTGGTTATATAATCAGCCGCTCCCCTTATCATCGCATCAACAGCAGACTCAATGCTTCCGAATCCCGTGACTATCATTACATCCACGTCAGGGTATTTCCCCTTCACTTCTTTGAGGAGTGTCAGCCCGTCCATCCCCGGCATCTTTATATCAGCAATGAGAAAATCAAACGCCTCTTTCTCGAGATGTTTTAAGGCATCAAGCCCGTTCTTTACGCCTGTGACAGCATAGCCCTCTTTATCAAGGGCGTAGCTCAGGTGTTTCAGTGTTATCTCTTCATCCTCTGCAATAAGCACCTTAAATGTCATAATCCTTTTGGCAGGGTTATTGTAAATGTTGTGGCCTTGCCATCCTCGCTTTTCACCTTAATCTTTCCGTTATGCTTTTTTATTATACTGTAAACAATCGCAAGCCCCAACCCCGTGCCCCTGTCCTTTGTCGTAAAGAAGGGGTCGAATATACGCGGAATATCAGACATTGGAATTCCCTTGCCGGTGTCAGACACCACAATTCTGACATCGTTATGCAGGGGCTGAACCTCTATCTTAAGCAGTCCATTAGCCTCCATCGCATCCCTTGCATTAGTGAAGAGATTGATAAAAAGCTGTTCCATCAGATGCATGTCAGCAGACAGCTCGACTATATCCTCTGAAACAAGATCGTACTTCATCCCGTCAATCTCTCCTGATGCCTTCATCTGCTCAATCACGCCTCTTATGATATCTATTATATTAACCCTCTTGCGCTCAGGCGCCTTTTCCCTCGCAAACTCAAGGAGGTCGCTGACAATCCTTTTCACCCGCAGTGTTTGCGAAGATATATCGCCAACGGTTTCTCTAACAAGAGGAGGGCATGTCTCATGCCCTATTTCCTTTGAAAGTATTTGCGCGGCAAGATATATGTTGTTCAACGGATTATTTAACTCATGGGCCACGCCTGACGCGAGCGTGCCGATTGACACAAGCTTTCTGCTTTGCAAAAGTTCTTCGTTTTTCCTGTTCAGTTCCTCATCCCTTGCTATGAGGCCGGCCTCCATTGTATTGAATGTTTTTATAAGCACGCCTACCTCATCCTGCTTTCCCGGCACAAGAAGGGATGAGAAATCCCCCTTCCCGGTCTTTTCTATGGCAGCGGCAAGTATCTTTAAACGTTTAACAATACTGCGGCTTATAATAAATAGAGCCGCAAGCCCGAAGATCAAAAACAACGGGAACAAAACCAGCGCTGTCGTCTGTGAAAGGCTTATCGCCCTCTCTGCCTTCTCTCTCGCTGATTTATCAAGGTCCTTTGAAAGTGTAAGTATCT
>CAZHHV010000043.1:2594-13575 GCA_964532335.1 uncultured Nitrospiraceae bacterium | reverse complement strand
AAGATTCACGGGTCTGTCAGAATAGGGGCTGAAGTCGCAACGAAGTGGAGCGGATAGCTCCGCATGAGAACTTGTAAGAGCAAAATATATTGTAGTAACATGCCACTTTTGCAACGATAGTTTAATATTGCCGAAAGATAGACACAGCCTTCTGAGCAAAATCCAGCTGCGTCGTAAAGGTTTTGTCTACGACTCGTAGAGAGGCACATATGCCTGTTGTACATTCTCTCGACTGCATTTAACTACCTCTTTGCCGTTTATACTCTTCTGCCATCTTTATCATCCCGCTTGTCCATTCAGGAGTTCCGAGCGCGTGAGTATGAGTATAAGTTGCAAGGACATTCTTGTAGCACAAGCCGTCCAGTTTATCTGTAATGCCCTCTCCTCTCTTCATCCCAAAGGCAAAATGGATATTCCTTGCATTGAATTCTGAGACTGCTTCGGGATTAATGACGCGGGAATAATGGAACTCATGCCCTTTAAGCACAGCGCCTTCAGGATAATAGGGATTGGCTTTCCGCACCTCTGCTATTGAATAACCGTGAGCCTGCGGTTTCTTCTCAAGAGAAAAAATGAACGGAAAAATTCCTGTCATTGGATATGTCCTGCTGTCTATGACAAGGGACTTGCCTAAATACATCAGCCCTCCGCACTCAGCATAAACAGGAAGCCCTTTTTCAATGGTTTTCCTCAGAGAATCTCTGAAATCACTGTTTTCAGCAAGGGCTATCGCATGTGTCTCAGGAAACCCTCCGCCGATATAAAGCGCATCAATATCAGGAAGCAACTTTTCCCTTAATGCGCTTATCTCTATTATTTCCGCTCCCAGCGCCTCAAGCTCCTCAAAATTTTCAGGATAATAAAATTGAAAAGCAGAATCCCGTATAACACCAATCCGTAATCCCCCCATCCCCCCTTTAGCAAAGGGGGGCAAGGGGGGATTTTTTAATTGCTGATTGCTGATTGCTGATTCTTGACCGCTGACTTCAAGCTGACTTGTTGCATTCGCAATCTTCAAAACTGCATCCACATCAATGTATTTCTCAGTTATCTCAAACGCTTTATCAATCGCCTTCTGCGCCCCTATATGTTCCTGAAAAGGCACAAGCCCCATATGCCTCTCAGGGAAATTTTCTTCCTTCATTCTGGGAAATGCTCCAAGGACAGGAATATTGCAGTATTTCTCTATGGAGTTTCTGATTATGGATTCATGCCTGCTTCCTGCGATATAGTTCAGGACCACGCCCTTTATTTCAACACCTGCATCAAACTTCTGAATGCCTGATATTATCGCCGCAATCGTCCTTGTTGCCTTTGTGCAGTCAAGGATAAGAACAACAGGGCCCTTGAGAGCCTTGGCAAGCTCTGCGGTGCTGTAGGTGCCTTTGGAATCCATGCCGTCATAAAGCCCTCTGTTGCCTTCTATCACAGCAATATCAGCGGTTTTCGCATGATTCATAAACGAAGGGATAATCCGCGATTCGCTGATTAAAAATGTATCAAGGTTATAGCACGGGTTCTTGGCAGCGGATGAAAGCCAGCCCGCATCTATATAATCAGGGCCCTTTTTGAAAGGGATAACTTTCATACCCTTCTTCCTGAATGCAGCTATTAATCCAAGCGAAAGAGTCGTCTTGCCTGAGCCGCCTTTCAAGCCGGCAATAATAATTCTTGGATATTTTGATTTCATTTACTCATCCCTTTGGATATGATATATTGCCTTAAATTTTAATGATAATCAACCTTTCCGAAATCTTGCCGGTTCTCTATACACACTAAAATCCAATCCTTACAAAACCCGCAAAAAAGTTTGTATTTTACTTGCAAAAATAAAAAAGGCAGTAAAAGCATACTGCTTCCACTGCCTTTTAAAAATCAGTCAATTAAACCGCTGAATTTACTTTATAAGTCCTTTTTCCCTGAGATACTCTTCGCTCGGAATTTCCACTGAGCTTGCGCCGCCGCTATAGGAATACATGAGCCTTCCTACATCTATCATTCCCCTCAGCGCCTTTTTTACTTCGTTGGCATATATGCTCTTAGCTTCTGATATACCCTTGATTATATCCTTTTCTTTAAGTTTCTTTTTGCCCTTTGCTGCCTCTACGAAGGCAAAAATCTTGTCCTGCAGTTCAGCTGTTTCCATATATCTTACCCCCGTGATAAATATTTAATAATGTTTATAAGAAGGCAGTCCGCCTCAGGCGGACTGCCTTATCCACTCTACTCTACCACTTAAATGTTGAGGCTGTCCTCATTGTATCACGCATGAATGTAAAGTCGTCAATGGACTGGAATGTGAAGTCAATGCCTGTAAGAGAGAAGAACCTCTCCCAGCCTATCCTCTCTATCCACTCTCCAACCCTCTCATGCTTCTTCGCATTCTTGGCATATACTTCAATAATATGTTTAATTGCTGCAACAACCTTGGGCCATCTCGGCGGCTCGTTTGAGATAAAAGGAATAACGAGCTTTGAGAACTTCGGGTTTGTCCTCAAGCTGTTTATCTTACCGCCTACAACTATCGCAACACCATCTCGATCAGGGTCTTTAATGCTGATCGGAGGGCAGACTGTAAAGCAGTTGCCGCAGTACATGCATTTCTCAGCGTTGATCTTAACGCTCTTGTTGACCGGATCAGGACTGATAGCGCGTGTCGGGCAGGAGCCGATAACTGTCGGAAGCTCACACATGTTCTTGAAGTTTTCGTGGGCAATGGTAGGGACCTTTGTATGGACCGCCACAACAGCAATGTCAGAGCAGTGAACCGCGCCGCACATATTAACGCAGCACGCGACCGCAAGCCTTACCTTGTTGGGAAGCTTCTTTGACTCGAAATACTCAAAGAGTTCATCCATCATAGCCTTAACAAGGCCTGAGGCGTCTGTTGCAGCGCCGTGGCAGTGCACCCATCCCTGTGTATGGACTACGTTTGTGATGTGAGGGCCGATACCGCCCATCTTGAAGCCTTTGTCTTTAAGTTCTTTCTTCAAAGGCTCAAGTTTCTTTTCGTCAGATACAAGGAACTCCACATTGTTTCTTGTTGTATAGCGGAAAAATCCGTCGCAATATTTTTCTGCGATATCGCACTGTTCACGGATTGTAGCTGTTGAAAGGAGCCTCGGAGATGCAACTCTTACTGTCCAGAGCTTGTCACCGCTCTCACCAACATGAGCCATTGTGCCGGGTGTAAGCACTTCATGATATTTCCACTTGCCGTAATTCTTCTGGATTACAGGTGGTAAGAACTGTTTATAATGAGGCGGCCCAATGTCTGTTTTCCTCTGTGGTAATGCCATTTTAAATATCCTCCTTATTCAAATTTTATTAAAATTTATACTTGCCGGTTTTCTTTTCTTCGGCTTCTTTTGCCTTGTATGAAGCGATATCCGCATCTGTATAGAACATGAACGGATCCTTTCTCGGCTCCTTAATCTGCTGCGGCTGGGGCGGCACACCGATAGCTTCGAGGAATGACCTCATGCCCTTCATCTCTATAACCTCACCGATTCTTTCTCTCGGTTTTGCATTTTCATCCCACCAATCCCATATCTTCCTGAGCAGGTCTTTAATCTCAGTATATGGAGGCTCAACCTTTATGAATGGTACGATTACCCATGAAAGCAGAGAACCAACAACGATCGGGGCCTTACTTCCAACACATATTGTTGCTCCCCTTTCGCCGCTCGGCTTCAATGCCTTTGTCATTTTTGTTATGCAGTGCATGCATCTGTTGCACTCTTTATTGTTAATCTTCATTTCTTTGCCGTCATAGCTGATGCATCCCGTAGGACACATATTTACGATCTCGGCGTTTATGTCCATTGTCTTTGCGTAGTTCTTGACCTCGTTCTGGTCAATCTTTATATCGCCTTTCCATGTACCGATAATGGATAGGTCTGCGCGGGCAATTGCTGCAACACAGTCACATGCGCAGCCAGATGATTTTATCTTGAATTTGTACGAGAATGTCGGTCTGTGGAGCTCATCCTGAAATTCCTGTGTGAGCGCATATGTAAGGTCAAGGGTGTCGTAGTTTGACCATTCGCATCTTGCAGGACCAATGCAGCAGCTTGGCGTCCTCAGTGCTGAGCCAGAACCGCCAAGGTCCCATCCGCGGGAGGAATACTCTGCGAATATTGCCTCGAGCGCATCTGTCTTTGTTCCGAGAAGCACGAGGTCGCCTGTTGAGCCATGCACATTTGTAAGACCGCTTCCGTACTTGTCCCATATGTCGCATATCTCTTTCAGCGCCTTGCTTGTATAGAAGAATCCGCTCGGTTGGTTTAATCTTACGGTGTGGAAGTGCGCTACTCCGGGGAATTCATTGCCTAATTCTGAATATCTTCCGATAACTCCGCCTCCATAGCCGAGAACACCGACTATACCGCCATGCTTCCAGTAACCAACTCTGGTGCTGTAGCACTTTTCAAGATGTCCAAGTGCATCATTGGACATTTCATTGTTCTTGGCAGCCTTCTTCATCTCTGTGACAAAGCTTGGCCACGGACCCTTCTCAAGGTCGTCAATCAAGGGCGTATTATACTTCTTCATCAAAATCCTCCTTTGTGTGATTTTTATAGCCTAATTTTCGTGAAAAAATGTAAGCTACACAGATTAAAACACCTTCTGTCTAATGGTCAAATAAAAAAAATTAATCTACAAATCATAATTATTTATCATCAATAAGTTCACTGCGGTCAAGTGTTATATCAGGCTTTATATCAAGCGCTAAATGCCTCCGGCTAAGGAAAGCTCATCAAAATATGCTATAACTATAGGTTTTAAAAGATAATTTTGTCAAGGATATTACGCATCTCTACTGAGAAATCTTATGGCTTCTTTCACCTTCTCTAAATCAACCTGAGTATTCAGGCAGGGGCCAAAAGGCCGCTCGTTTGGAATGCCAAGCACAGGCAGAGGATAGGTGTCAACAATCCCGCTGCTAAGGTCTGTTTCGCAGGCAACAGCAACTATTGCCTCGGGCCTTAAATCTTTTATAATCCTCCTTGCAAGCGTACCGCCTGTAGCAACAGAAAGGTTAAGCTTATTCTCATCTGCAATCTGGATGAGGTCTTTTATCTCGCACTTGCCGCATCTCTCACAATTATAAATATTATGCGTAAGCCTGATTGTGCATTCATCTATCTGAAGGCAATGCGGCAAGAGAAGCAGTATCTTCTTTGTCTTCGGATTTTCAGCTCTGACAAGTTTATTGTTAAGGTTTATGATAAACCGCTGAAGCTGTTCTTTCTTATCCTTTGTGAAAGAGCCTATAACCATAAGCATTGGATACAAAAACCTCAGCGCCAAGCCCCTTATCCACCTACGCTTCATCGAAATACGTCCCTTCCTTTATGTTCCTGCCCTGAAGAAAAGCCTTTGCCGGCATCACTTTTCTGTTCTGCGGCTGAAGTGCAATAATGGAAAGCAGCCCCTTGCCCGTGCCTGCAATAAACTCACCGTCATGCGCTTTTTCTATCCGCCCGGCCATTCCTGAACCGGAAATCGCCTTAACATTGATAAGTTTAATCATTTCCCCATTCAAATAACAATACGCCCCGGGCCATGGGTGCATTCCCCTCACAAAATTGGACAGTTCTGCCGCTGTCTTTGTCCAGTTCACCAGGCCATCCTCTTTTTTGATAATAGGAGCATAAGCAGCCTCTTCTGACTGCTTCTGAGGTTCCAATGAGCCGTCCTTTATTTTGCTTATCGTCTTAAACAGCAGTGATGCTCCAAGTTCAGACAACCTGAGGCTCAGGGTTTCTGTTGTATCATCATCTCTAATCTCAAGCTCTTCCTGAAGCAGAATATCGCCCGTGTCAAGCCCTTTATCCATAAGCATTGTCGTAATGCCTGTTTTTTTCTCGCCGTTTATTATCGCCCATGCAATCGGAGCGGCGCCCCTGTATTTTGGGAGAAGCGATGCATGGACATTTATGCAGCCAAGCGCAGGAAGCCTGAGGATCTCCTCTGTAAGAATCTTTCCGTAAGCCACAACCGCTATAATCTCTGGCTTGATTGACGAAAGTTCATTCAGAAAAGCAGTATCATTCATCTTACCCGGCTGTAGCACGTTTATCCCGTTTTTTACAGCGAGTTCTTTCACAGGTGACTGCGAAAGCAGATGCCCCCTTCCCTTTTTTCTGTCAGGTTGTGTTACAACTGCCGAGATTTCTTCTCCAGCCTGAATTAGCTCTTTAAGTGACGGAACTGCAAATAAAGGGGCACCGAAAAAGACTATACGCATTTATCTCCAGGTTTAAAATTAAAAGTTAAAAGTTATGATTTCTTAGATTTTTCACTTAAAATTTTTTTATAGCGCTTCTTAAAAAACTCCCTCTTGATGGGGCTCAGCCTGTCAATGAAGAGCAATCCGTCAAGATGGTCTATCTCATGCTGAAGCGCCCTTGCAAGAAGGTCTCCGCCCGCTATCTCTATGGGTTTGCCTTTTCTGTCAAAACCCCTTACCAGAACCTCCTCTGCCCTTTTTACCTTTGCCCTGTACTCATGGATGCTGAGACAACCCTCTTCAGCCTCAACAGAGCCTTTTCTTTCAATAATCTCCGGATTTATTAGGACTATAAGGGGTGTTTTTTCATCAGCCGCGCTTATATCTATCACGCACAGCCTCTTTGAAACTCCAACCTGATTAGCTGCAAGGCCAACCCCTTTCGCCGCATACATTGTCTCTATCATGTCATCTATCAATCTCTGGATGCTGCTGTTTATGTCAACAATAGGAGCAGTTTTTTCCTTCAAGATCTTTTCAGGATATTTTTTAATCTCAAGCACAGCCATTTTTTATTATAAACTATTTTAAAGTAAGTGAAGAAATGATAATAACCGCCATCAGCAGGTTTAATAATCTCAGATTCAATAATAACTTCATGTCATTTCACTTTCTTTCTTCTGCACGCCGAGCACATACTTTTTAAAGACTATGAATCCTGTTTTCAATTTTGATAGGAATTCAGCAAATGAGGTAATCCCTTTTAATTCTCTGAAAAGAAAAAGGGGATTGAAATAATGCCTTCTGTACGCCCATGAAATAAGCTTTTCCATCTCTTCTTTTGGAAGCTGCGGATATGAGAGCACTGACTCATAAACTGCATCATTAAGAGAATACTCCCCTCCTATTAACCACCCCTCCTTTTTTGCAGCTTCATAAAGTTCAGTCCCCGGGAATGGGGTTGCTATAGAATAAAGCACATAATGTATCTTCAGTTTTTCAACTTCTTTTACTGTTTTTTTAATGCTCTGCTTAGATTCTGTAGGGCAACTTCCAATAAGGATATTAACCTCAGGCTCAACTCTATACTGTTGCATAAGTTTGATAGTTGCCTTCGCCCTTTCTATATCAAGGTCTTTCTTTATGCATTTCAATATCTCTGGATCAAATGACTCTATACCCATGTCAACATAAGTACAATTTGATTCCTTCATTGCTGCGATAATTGGTTCTGTTATCAGATCAACCCTAGCAAGACAGGACCACTCAAGATGATATTCCTTGAAGAGAGCACATAGTTTTATCGTCCTCTCTTCTCCCCAAATAAAATTATCATCCATTACAGAGACAGCCTTAAATCCAAGTTCCGCAATATCCCTTAATTCCTTCTCAACTCTCGCAATCGACATAAGCCTAACAGGAGGTTTTCTGCCATATTTCTTTTTGTGTACGGATTCACGTACATAACTCAGAGAGTTCGGAAAACAGTACCAGCATCTGAAAGAGCATCCCCTGCTGGTAAGTAAAACGGTTTGAGGACTTTTCTTCATCTTGGAATTAAAATAAACAGAATGGTCAAGCAGCCTTCTGTCGGGTATGGGGAGATTATCTAAATTATCTATAAAGTCACCCAATGGTCCGTATAGAACTACCCTGTCTTTTTTAAAAACAATGTTTTCTATTTCGCTGTTCAAAAGACCTGATTTAATAGCTGTTATGAGTTTAAGTGTTGTCAGTTCAGGTTCTCCTCTTACAATAACTGTATCTTCCCTGTCGTCCAGTATTTCCAGAGGAAATGCTGTCGGATAAGGCCCCATATAAACAAACTTTGCATTTGGTTTAAACTCTCTTATCATTTCCCGGGCCTTGAGATCAGTCCGCTTTGTGAGAAAAACAGAATAAAAAATAAAGATATCGGCATCTGTTGATTTTACATAATCAATGAAATCCTGTATGCTTTTTCTCTGAGCAGGAAAATCAAGAAGCTCAACACTGTAACCATCGTCACGCAGTATTGTTGCACACATCAGGCTCGGTATGTGAGGCAGGTAATAAAAAGAATATGCACAGCCATAGAGCCTGTCTGCGGCGGGCTTTCCGTCAAGAGAAGGCGGCGATATAAAAGATATTTTCACTATTTGCCCTCACTTTTCTTCAAAGGACATACAAGTTCCCTAACAAAACCCGATGACCATGCAACAGTTATTATGCCTATTATTGCAGGTACCCATAATGCAGTCCTGAATGATCTGGTTGTTATGACTGCTTTTATAGAATAGCCAATCAGCATAAGAAAGAAAAGAAATAAGAGTGTTGCAAACGTTAAAGGACTCACAAACAGGATAACAACCGATAACGGCAATGATAATCCTGATAGGATATGTACAAAATTTATCATCCTTCTGTCTTTTTTCCCGACCTGCAGTCTCCCTATAGCATACCGATACATCTGAATAAAAAGTTTTTTTGGATTCGGTCTTCTGTAATGCCAGACAAAAACATCAGGCGTATATAGAAGTTTGTATCCTTTATCCAAAAGCCTCCGTTTTACTTCTGTATCATCACATGTGATAAGCGACTCATCTATGGGCATAACCTTTTCAAGCGCATCTTTCTTATATATTGCATTGCAGCCGGGGATGCTCCTTACCTTCCTAATCTCTTTCAACTCCCTTGCATGAATAGAACCTGCAGAAAATATCCCCTGATTAAAGACAAAACCGACTGCCTTGCCAAAATCCTCCTCGTTAGAAGGCGTAAGATTAGGGCCTCCAACACATGCCACCTCATCATCCTCAAAATATTTTAAAGAGTTTCTAATCCAGCCTTTATCCACAATGCAGTCCGCATCAGTAAAGGCAACGATTTCACCTTCAGCCAGTTTAAACGCAACGTTCCGTCCCGGCGAAACTGTTTTTTTCTCGTTCAGGACAACCCGTGCGCCATGCTGCTTCGCAGTATCAACAGTATTGTCTGTTGACATCCCATCAGCTACGATAATCTCAATTTTGTCTTTTGGATAATCAAGATTCAAAATGCTCTCAAGGCAGTTTTTTAATAAGCTGGCATCATTCCTAACAGGAATTATAATCGAAATGAAAGGTTCAATCATATAATAAAACTCTTTATTTATAATAACAAAAGCCGTCTTCCCAATTCAAATCTGCTAAAATAGTGCAATGAATCCGATAAAGATAATCAGGAAATACTACAATCCAGAATCCGAGGCGTATAAGTTCCTTGTTCAGCACAGCAAGATGGTGGCAAAAAAGGCAGTTGAAATTGCTGAGAGGGTCAAGCATCTGAATCCTGATATAAAATTTATTGAAGAGGCAGCAATGCTGCATGATATAGGAATATTTATGACAAATGTTCCCCAGATAGGCTGTCATGGAGATAAGCCTTATATATGCCATGGATACATTGGAAGAGAGATTTTAGAAAAAGAGGGGCTCCCGAAACACGCAATTGTATGTGAGACACACGTCGGTGTCGGGCTAACAATCGCAGATATAGAAAAAAACAATTTCCCGATACCGAAAAGGGATATGATACCAACCGCCATAGAAGAAAAAATTATATGCTTTGCAGACAAGTTTTTTTCGAAGGACAATGAACCGCTCAAAGAAAAACCGACTTCAAAAGCAAGAGAATTCATAGCGAGATTCGGAGACGATAAACTTAGGCAGTTTGATGAGTGGCTGAAGTTGTTTAAAGAAACAGAGTAACTTTACTTCTTCAACGCCCTCTCAACAGTCCTTATTGCACAGAACTCTCCGCACATGCTGCACACTTCGCTTTCCGTTGGAGGAATCTCCGCCCTCCATGCCTTAACCTTTTCGGGATTAAGGCTCAAGGCAATCTGGCCATTCCAGTCAAGCGCCTTTCTGCACTTTGCCATCTGAATATCTTTATCAATCGCTCCTTTGATTCCCTTTGCTATGTCAGCGGCATGTGCAGCGAGTTTTGATACTATGACTCCTTCTTTCACATCTTCTATGGTCGGAAGCCTTATATGCTCTGAAGGAGTAACATAACAGAGAAAATCAGCGCCGGCTGCTCCTGCTATCGCGCCTCCGATAGCTGCTGTTATATGGTCATAGCCCATACCAATATCAGTCACCAATGGGCCGAGGACATAAAACGGAGCGCCCTTGCAAATCTCCTTTTCAAGCTTTACATTCAATTCAACCTGATTCAAGGGAACATGGCCCGGCCCTTCGATAATAACCTGAATATTTTTCTCTACAGCAAGGTCTCTTAACTCTCCGAGTGTGAGAAGTTCCTCTATCTGAGTCCTGTCTGTTGCATCTGCAAGGCATCCCGGACGCATCCCGTCTCCGAGGCTCAGGGTCATGTCATATTTACAGGCAATCACAAGAAGCCTGTCATACTGCTCATAGAGTGGGTTTTCTTTCTGATTGTATATCATCCATTCAAGGAGAAACGAGCCTCCCCTGCTTACTATGTCGAGAATCCTTCCTTCTTTTTTTAATCTCTCGACCGCCCTCATTGTGAGTCCCGAATGAACAGTAATGAAGTCAACGCCCTCTTCTGCATGTTCCTCTATTACTTTAAAAAGGTCGTCTGCTGTCATCCTTGCTATTGCGCCTTTCTTTTCAGCAGCACGAACAGCAGCCTCATAGATTGGAACTGTCCCAACTGCAATAGGAGATTTTTTAATCATCATCTTCCTTAGTTCTGTTATAGGCCCTCCGGTTGATAAATCCATCACAGCATCAGCGC
>CAZHHV010000043.1:0-2584 GCA_964532335.1 uncultured Nitrospiraceae bacterium | reverse complement strand
TCAGCGCCGTACTTAACAAGGACTCCAAGTTTTTCCATCTCATCGTCTACTGAAATCCTGTCTTTTGATGTGCCGATATTGGCATTTATTTTTGTGCGCATGTTCTTTCCGATACCCATAGGCTTTATCTTGTGGTTTATGTTTATCGGAATAACGCTCACGCCTGATGCAATATCTCCCGAAAGCTGTTCGGGCGTTAACCCCTCATCAGATGCAACAAGCTTTACCTCATCTGTGATAATCCCCTTTTTTGCCAGTTCTATTCTTGTCATTTAATCTCCTTAGGTTGTCATTCCCGCAAGCGAAGCGCGTCGGGAATCCGTCTTCAAGAAAGATTCCGGACAAGCCGGAATGACAAAGATACGAATCTACTTCTCATAATAATCCTAAAAACTCCTTTGTCTTTTCACGAATATCCTCAGAACCAAATATTCCTGATATCAATGCAATGCCATCAGCGCCTGCATCCATAACCTCTTTAATTCTATCCTGCTTTATTCCTCCAATTGCAAAAACCGGAATTGAAATCTCAGCCTTTGCTTTTCTGATAATATCAACTCCGAGAGGCTGGCCATATTTCAGTTTTGACGGTGTTTTATAAACAGGTCCCAGCGTTATAAAATCAGCGCCTCCTTCCTCTGCTTGTTTTGCCTCTTCAATGCTGTGCGCTGATACGCCAATAAGAAAGCGCGATGCGTGATGCGTGATGCGTGATGCGTTAACAGCCTTTCTCACTGCATGCAGAGGTATGCTATTCTGCCCGAGATGAACGCCATCAGCTTCCACAGACAGCGCAATATCAACCTTGTCATTAATAAATAATTTCGCATTATATCTTCCTGTCAATTTTCTCATCGTGTACGCCATATCCAGCAATTCCCTTGTGCCTAAATCCTTTTCTCTTAACTGTACTGCTTTCACGCCGCCTTTTAATGCCGCTTCAACAGTAGCGAGTAGCGAACAGCTTTCAGCTATCAGCTTCCTGTCCGTTATTAGATATAATTTAAAGTCAACAGGCTGACTGCTGATTGCTGGCTGCTGATTGCTCACTTTTAAAGCATTCCCTCTATCGGACTGCTTGCAGCGGCATAAAGTTTTTTAGGAATCCTCCCTGCCTTATACGCAAGCCTGCCTGCAATCACCGCATGTTTCATAGCGCTTGCCATCGCAATCGGATCTTTTGCCCCTGCAATCGCAGTGTTAAGAAGCACCGCATCACAGCCTAATTCCATCGCAACAGCAACGTCAGACGCAGTTCCTACACCAGCGTCCACGATAACAGGAGCTTTCACTGTCTCTAAAATAATCTTGATATTGTATGGATTCCTTATTCCAAGTCCGGAGCCTATCGGCGCAGCCAACGGCATAACGGCAACAGCGCCTGCATCAATCAGCTTTTTCGCCATTATTGGGTCATCATTGGTGTATGGGAATACAAGGAAGCCTTCCTTTGCGAGAATCTCAGTAGCTTTGAGCAGGCCGATAACATCAGGGAAGAGCGTCTTTTCATCTCCAATTACCTCAAGCTTAATCATATCCGAAATACCTGCCTCTCTTGCGAGCCTTGAATATCTGAGGGCATCCTCAACATTGTAACAGCCGGCAGTATTCGGAAGAATCTTGTATTTCCTGGGGTCAATATAGTCAAACAGGTTTTCGGATTTCCTGTCTATGATATTCACCCTTCTTACAGCAACAGTGACAACATCAGCGCCTGATGCCTCAATAGCCTTCTTCGTCTCCTCAAAGTCCTTATACTTCCCTGTCCCAACCCAGAGACGGGATTTAAACTCTATCCCTTTGATTATTAACTTATCTTCCATATACACTCCTTTTAACCTAATTTATTCACAAATATAAGCAGGAATGGTTTGAGCGACATTCGAGATTTTTCCGTAATAGTTCTTGGCGAACTGGAGCGTTTACAGCCTCGACTGTTTGAGTTCCGAAAGCCTTCGGAACGAGTTTCGAGGCTGTAGCGTAAAGAGCCTTAGAACTGTAGAAAAATATCGGCAGAAAGCGAATGCCATTTCTGCTTATTATCATCTGTTTCCTCCACCCACAAAATTCACAATCTCAATCCTGTCCCCATCTTTCAGCCTGCAACTGTCATAATCAGACTTCTTTATTATTGAAAGGTTTATCTCAACAGCAACCCTCTCAGGTTTAATGCGAAGCTCTCCAAGAAGCTCTTTGACTGTACCTGCATTTGAGTCAAATTCTTCTCCATTAACAACCAATTTCACCTTACATATCTCCTAAATGTCATTCCTGCGAAAGCAGGAATCTATCTTTTGTTTTTTCTGGATTCCCGCCTGCGCAGGAATGACATTTTTTATACCTCATAAAAACAAAAAAACCGCATCCATGGAAAAGGATACGGCCTGCCTTCCCATCCCTACGCCGGCATTATCCGTATCAGGTTCATGGGGTCTCCCGATAAAATCGGGACTCTCAGGCTCTCGCCTCCCCCAGGGGTTAATTTAAGTATAAATTAGTTTTTAAACCAATGTCAAACTTACTTAATTGCGCGAATTGACTCACAATAAATGTTACCGGAGTAAAGGATAAAAAGGAATCGTTG
>CAZHHV010000042.1:9453-13616 GCA_964532335.1 uncultured Nitrospiraceae bacterium | reverse complement strand
AATCTCCTCTAATGAAATACGAAGGAGTGAACTCAATATATTCTGAATCTGGTAACTCTTTTTAAGTCTATCTTCTGCCAGCTTTCGCTCTGTGATGTCTAGCAGCGTTCCGATGACAGCGGGGCGTCCACGATATACCGTTTTGGAGCCGTAAACTTCTACATAGATTGTCTCTTTATTTTTTGTGATCCCCTTAAAATCATAATGAATGGATTCCACCTCACCGGATATCCGCTTTCTGAGGTTCTCTTCCACAATTGGCCAATCCTCTGGCAGGACCAGATCCTTTGGACCCTTTTTATCAATGAGATCCTCAACTGCGTACCCGAATATCTCAGACAATCTTGGATTGGCATACTTAAAGACTCCGTCCTGTATAAGGTAAATGCCCACGAGTGAGTTCTCTGTCAAGTTTTTAAATTTGCCTTCCGATTCCCTCAGCGCTTCCTCAGCCCGTTTACGCTCGGTGATGTCCAGAACTGTTCCGGCCATTCTAATCGGTTTGCCTGTCTCGTCAAATATCACCTCTGCCTGTTCATGGACAATTTTTTCAGCGCCGTCGGGTAGAACTATGCGGTGGTCAATGCTGTAAGGTTTCCCCTCATATAAAGCCTCATTGACTGATTTTTGAACAAATTCTCTGTCATCAGGGTGAACAGAATTTAAAAATGCCTCGTAGGTTTCACCAAATTCCTGCGGGCTTAAACCAAACATGCGATAAATCTCATCAGACCAGAGCAGTTCATTTTTTACAATATCCCAATCCCAGTTGCCGAGATGGGCGATTCTCTGGGCATCACGAAGGCTGGCTTCACTTTGTTGAGTTTTTTCATTCAATACAACAAGCTCTTGCAGATGTTGTATATTCTCATTGAAGATCTGATTTAAATTTTGAGCCATGTTGTTAAATGCACTGCCAAGCACGCCGATATCATCGCTCGTTTTTACATCAACCCTGACATCAAAATCCCCTTTTTCAATATGTTTTGCCGCATCCTTGAGTTTCCACACAGGCTTGATAATGCTGCGCCTTGTATAAAGCACAATAAAAACCGCTCCAACAAAGAAAAATCCAATGGCATAAAACCTGAGGACATCAAAATTTTTTATGTCCTTCTCATGATCCTTTTCAAGGGATTTTACAAAGGCATCTACATCCTTAAGATTGCCGCGCACGGCAGCGTGGCATTTCACACATGCCTCATTTCTTCTTTCAGGAGGAAACTCTTTTATACTAAGAAGGACCGGTTTTTGTGTTTTCTGCCATAGGTTAACCAATGTGTTGAGATGTGAAATCGAATCCTTATAATCCTTATAATCCTTATAATGTTCATCAAGAGGCTTCAATCCGAGTTTTTCGCTTCCGCCCCCCATGCTGTAAAGCACTTCTTCATAATCAGCCATTGCACTATTAAATACATTCCTGAATTTTTCTTTTTCTTCGGAGGGCGACAGTGGGTCAAGCATACCCTTCGCGCTGTACATCATCTTCATCACCAGCATCCTCTGCCTGCCTGCAATATTAATCCTTGCAGCCTCGCCTTTCATATGATGGGTAAATCTGAAATCTGCATAGAAATACACGGCAAGAACTACAACCATTATCAGGCTGATGAAGATGAATTTTGCTGTTAGGGATTTGAATTTAAGCATTTATCTCCTTGTTAGCGAACCTGGAGCCGGAAATTCAAAGACTCCTTAAAGCAACTGGTCTCTGTCCTCTTTTTCACTTTTAACCTTCTTCGGCTTTATGAGCCGTGCAAGTTTTTTCTCCTTATGAATAAGCCTTGCAAGCTCATGGGTCTTTTCCTGTTCCTTTTTTGACAGGAGTTCATATAATTCAATAACGTCATAATCATCCTTTGGTCCGCCTGCCTTTAGTTTCATGGCAATGAGGTATGGTTTGGGGAGAACGGGGAATGGTATATCTTCCAATGGAGTTGCCAGCTTTGTACCCTCCAATTCCCACTTGTATTTAGCGACAATAAAATCAACCCTTGGATACTCACCTGATTTATCATGAATAAATATGACATCATGCTTAAAAGGGTCATCCATGATTTTACTTCCTTCAATAAATTTGATTTCAAAATTATCAGGGAGCGCATTCCTGAGAAGTCCTGTAAAGACACTTGTATCTTTTTCGTGAATAATGTCTGTATAAACGCAAAAATCCACATCTACTGTAGTTCTTTCTACGCCATGGGCAATTGCGCCATAGCCTCCAATAAGCGCAATATTAACGTTATCACCTTTGGAAAGTGAGTCAACAATGCTATTTATCAGCTTTAATGTATCTTCTATAGATTTCATATTCTTTTATGCCTTCAGTTTTAGCTTTTAATGAGATTATGTCATTAAAGACAGCGTTCATGGTCCTTATCCGATGAAGCGGCGTCATGGCAAGGAACTCCTTTTTCATCTCCCTTCTTTTCTGTTCCATTATCCCTGTTGACATATTTTCCTTTCCCTTACGTCCTTGTATTCCCTTAATTTTGTCTGCTTAGTAGAATTATAACAGATATTACCTCATACATCATGATTTGAAGAAATATTAGCTGTTCTTTCACAGGTGAGATTTGAATACCACAACTGCCAGCGGCGGCAGTGTGATGCTTATAGAATAAGGCTTTCCATTCCACGAAATATCTTCTGATAAAACGCCGCCTGTGTTTCCTGTATTGCTCCCTCCGTATTCAGATGAATCACTGTTTAAGATTTCTTTATAGAAACATCTCTCTGGCACGCCGAGCCTGTAATTATATCTCGGCGCTGGAGTAAAGTTACACACGCATACAAGAAAATCGTCAGCCCTTTTACCTTTTCTTATGAATGATATTACGCTCTGCTCTGTGTCGTGAAAATCAATCCACTCAAAACCTGAATAATCAAAATCAATTTCATATAGCGGCGGCTCTGCTCTGTAAAGCCTGTTCAGGTCTTTTATATATTTCTGAAGCTTCTGATGAGGCTCATACTGTAAAAGATGCCAGTCAATGCTGCTGTCATGATTCCATTCATCCCACTGCCCGAACTCGCCTCCCATAAAAAGCAATTTTTTGCCTGGATGTCCATACATGAAACCATACAGCAGTCTCAGGTTAGCAAACTTCTGCCACATATCTCCGGGCATCTTGCCGAGCATTGAACTTTTCCCATGCACAACCTCATCGTGAGAAAGGACAAGCATAAAATTTTCAGTAAAGGCATAAAGGAGGCTGAATGTAAGATTGCCGTGGTGATGTTTCCTGTGAACCGGATCTTTTGAAAAATACTCAAGAATGTCATGCATCCATCCCATATTCCACTTAAGGCTGAATCCTAAGCCGCCGAGATATGTCGGTCTTGATACACCGGGCCACGCAGTTGATTCCTCTGCAATTGTGAGGATGCCATGATGACGCTGGTGAACAATTTCGTTAAATCTTTTCAGGAAATCTATTGCCTCAAGATTTTCCCTTCCTCCGAATATATTCGGAATCCATTCACCTTCTTTTTTTGAATAATCAAGGTAAATCATTGAGGCAACAGCATCAACACGCAAGCCGTCTATGTGATATTTTTCAAGCCAGAAAAGCGCGCTTGATATCAGAAAATTCCTTACCTCATTTCTTCCGTAGTTAAATATCAGCGTGCCCCAGTCTTTGTGCTCGCTTTTCCTCGGGTCTTCATGTTCATAAAGGGCTGTGCCGTCAAAATATCCAAGCCCATGTGCATCCTTTGGAAAATGCGCTGGAACCCAGTCAAGGATAACACCAATATTGTTCTGGTGGCATTTATCCACAAAGTACATAAAGTCTTCAGGCGCCCCGTGTCTGCTTGTAGGAGCAAAATATCCTACTGTCTGATAACCCCACGAAGCGTCCAGCGGATGCTCTGTTACAGGCATGAGTTCAATATGGGTATATCCCATATCCTTTACATAGCCGATCAACTTATCTGCAAGCTCTCTGTAAGTGAGGAAACGGTTTTCTTCCTCAGGCACACGCATCCATGAGCCAAGGTGCGCCTCATAAACAGAGATTGGTGATTCAAACCAGTTCTTTTCTGAACGCATTTCAAGCCATGCGCTGTCATTCCAGCGGTATCTGTTTATGTCATATACAACAGATGCGCTTTTGGGCCTGACCTCAAAATAAAATGCATAAGGGTCCGCCTTCAGA
>CAZHHV010000042.1:1129-9443 GCA_964532335.1 uncultured Nitrospiraceae bacterium | reverse complement strand
TCAGAAAGATTTTACCGGACTTTGACTTTATCTCAAACTTATAAACCTCTCCGTCATCAAGCCCGGGGATAAATATCTCCCAGACACCTGATGAACCCAGGACGCGCATCTGATGCCTTCTTCCATCCCAGTTATTAAAATCACCTACAACGCTGACCCGTTTTGCATTCGGCGCCCATACCGCAAAATGAATGCCTTTAGCTCCATTCACCTCAACAACATGGGCTCCGAGTTTTTCGTATTTATTGTAGTGGCTTCCCTCGCCTATCAGATGAAGGTCAAAATCCGAAAGCACAGGCAGAAATGAATACGGGTCAAAAAATTCAGAGATGCGGTTATCGGATGTTCTTATCTTGAGTTTATACTGAAAAAAATCCTTCCTATTTTCAAAGTTCTTTTCAAAAAACCCTGCCTTGCTCGTCTTTTCCATTTCATAGGATTTGTTTTTGCCGGCATCAACAACCCATGCTTTATCAGCTTCAGGCATGAATGCACGGACTGTTACTGCCTTTTTGCCTTCCGTTCTTACTTCATGCATCCCAAGAACATGAAAGGGATCCCAGTGCTCAGCCTTAATAATCAGTTTGATATGTTCTTTAATGGATGTCATTTTCTCAGAACAGCTTCTTAAACCTCAACCCGACCTCCTCAAAATGACTATCTGCTGTCAACACCTCTGAAACACCAGTGTCTTTCATTACAACAAAAGAAGTAAAATCAACAAAAGAGATTGATGGTTTATCATTATACTTTTTGCTCAACTCCCATGATTTCTCCCATCTCTTTTCATCTATTTTTTCAAGCATGATTTTCCCAGTTTTCACAGCATGAATAATTGCATCCATAAAGATGGCAACTCTATCGGCCGCCATTCTTGTTCTTGACAGTGTTATGGTTTCTGAAAGAACATAATCCGTTGTTACAGGTATTCCCTTATTCAGAAGGAATGTCCTGTAAAAAGATCCCGCTGTCCCATGAAAAGGGTCGTTCTTATTAGCGATGGCAACCCATCCCCATGTATCAAAAAAGACCTTTTTCACTTCTTGGTTACTCCATATAAATACTTATCATGCTCATCAGCAAGATCCGGCGGCCCTTCACAAATGCCCACTACGGAGAGAAGTTTAGCCGTTACATCATCTGTTACAGGCATTTCCTTTTTAGCTTTCCATTCCGATAAGAATTTATCTATTGCCATCCTTACCATCTCAGCCACAGATATTTTGGAGTCTTGATGTATTCTCTCTAATGCCTCTTTCTGTGCCTCCTCAATAAACATCTGATACCTTACTTTAGCCATGTCAACCTCCTACACATATCGTATGATAAATATATGTGTATGTCAAATCAGCCTTTCCACCTTTTGTAAATCTCATGTTCCACTCCGACAGCGTCAAGGATTTTGCCTGCGATGAAATCAACGATATCGTCAATCTTTTTGGGTTTGTGATAAAAGGCTAAAACAGGCGGCACAATCTTCACGCCGATTCTTGCAAGTTTAAGCATGTTCTCAAGATGTATTGCGCTGAACGGCATCTCCCTCGGCGAAAGAAGCAGTGCCCTTCCCTCTTTTATCGCCACATCAGCAGCCCGCTCTATGAGGTTATTTGCATAACCACTCGCAATACCTGAAAGCGTCTTCATTGAACACGGCACAATGAGCATCCCGTCTGTCTTGAAAGAACCGCTTGCTATAGGCGCTTCCATTTGAGTTTCGTTATGAAAGAAGAGTCTGTCTGTTTTAAAATATTTCCTAATCTTATCTTCTATCAACTTTGAACCCTTGAATCCTTGAACCCTTGAACCCTTTTTATTTACTCCCCAGTCTATTCCTGTCTCTTCTTTTATTATCGAAAACGACTGCGATGATATCACCAGATGTATCTCGGAATGTTTTATCAGTTCCTTAAGAACCCGTATTCCGATTATGGAACCGCTTGCACCGCTTATGGCAAAAACAAACTTCTTCACTTGCAAATCCACCTCTTTGTCATGCTGGCTTGTCCAGCATCCTTTTTCTGATTCCGAACAAATCGGAAAGATTCCCGACAAGCGGGAATGACAATTTGGTTTTTGTTTATCATACTACTTCTTCAGCCTCTCAAGAACCTTTTGCGCATCTTCCCATACAAGCCATTTGTCCTTCGGATTTCTCAAGAGATACGACGGATGAAATGTCGGCATCAGCGGAATATTTTCAAACTGATAGAATTTTCCTCTCAGTTTGCCTATCGGAATCTTCATGCCGATAAGCGTTTGAGTAGATATGCGGCCAAGAGAAACTATAACCTTCGGAGAGATTATCTCCGCCTGCTTTTTTATGAAGGGAGAACAGGCGCTAATCTCATCTTCTTCAGGATCCCTGTTGCCGGGAGGCCGGCACTTCACGATATTGCCGATGTAGACATCCTCTCTCTTAAATCCCATCTTCTCTATCAGTTTTGTAAGCAGCTGTCCTGCCTTGCCCACAAAAGGCCGCCCCTGAAGGTCCTCGTCTTCGCCGGGCCCTTCGCCAATGAACATTATTTCCGCATCTATGCTTCCTTCCCCAAAGACAATGTTCTTTCTCCCATTTGAGAGCTTGCACCGCTGACAATCACCGATCTCATCGCGCAATTTTTTTAAAACAATAACTTTTTCAGATGATGCGAGGGGTGTCACTGTTGAAGCGTTAGCCGACAGCTCACAGCTGTCAGCTTTCAGCCCTTTACCGATAAAGTTTTTTTTGCCGATTGCTGATTGCTGACTGCTGATAGCTATCGTTATCGGTATTCTCTCAATCCCCATCGCCTGATAAAACTCAAGCACACTCTTTATGTCTCCAGCTATCCCTTTATTCATAGCGCACATTCATCCATCAAAATTTTATCTTATTTTACCAATATACTCCATCTTAATCCATAACTATCTGCGTGTTTCGCATGTCCGAGCTAACTTTGCACCGAGGCGCTATTAACAGTCTCATAATAGTAACAACATCGCCGTCATTCCCGTCCCGAAAGCGTTCGGGATTGAGCGGGAATCCAGAGGGCTTAAAAACCCTGACTGGATGCCCGATTATCCCGACAAGTCGGGACGGGCATGACAGATAAAACAAAATGAATGTTCATTCTATTATGAGACTGTTAATAAGTTTTTTGCGGGGTCGGGTCTCTGACCGGAACCCAAAGTTTTGATGCAAGCTGACAAGCAAGAATGAATTATCAGGTTCAGGTTACAAACCTGAACCCGCAGGTAAGCTTTTTATTCCTCATTTGTCTAAAAATTTAAAAATCCAAAATTTATTTTCCTCCTGCAAGGCGGAAGCCCCTGCCGCCTTGCGGCGCGAAGTTGTCGCGATTGCTTACACGCACGTCCCCCGCTTCGTCGCACCCGCGGCCGCCGCCCCGATTGACACGGAGAGAGCCGGAATTTGGGCCTTTAGGGTTGTTCTGGGGACTATTCTTGTAATAGTCTTCGTCATACCAGTCATTCACCCATTCCCATACATTTCCGCTCATGTCATAAAGTCCAATGCCGTTTGGTTTCTTCTGACCTACTGGATGCGTCTTACTTTCTGAGTTTTTATCATACCACGCATAGTCTCCAAGCTCTGATTCATTGCTTGTTCCTGCCCATTTCTCGCTCTTCCCTCCGCTTCTGGCCGCATATTCCCATTCTGCTTCAGTAGGAAGGCGGTACATCCCCCTCAATCCCCCTTTGTTAAGGGGGATTGAGGGGGTTATCTTTTGGTTAAGTTTGTTTATAAAGTCCTGTATATCATTCCAGCTTACATCTTCAACAGGGCAGTTGTCTCCGCAGTCTTTGAAGTATGACGGGTTGTTTCCCATTATTGCCTTCCATTGTCCTTGGGTTACTTCATATTTGCCTATGTAAAAGTCATCAACGCAAACTTCGTGAACTGGCTTTTCGTCAGAATCTCCATCTCCGAATGTATCCCCCATCTGATAACAGCCGCCTTTGACAAAGACCATTTCCATGCCTGTTGTCCAGTATATCTTCTTGCCCTTCCCTGCCCTTGCCTTTTCCGCGGCCGTTGACTCGCCGAACCCGCCGAAGGCGAAAGCAACGGCTAATGCCACCACCAACCCTATTAATATTATCCTTTTCATCTCTATATCCTCCTTCTTTGCTTCCTTTTTTGTTTTATTCAGCATACGCAGGAACAGGCCGATGATACTCTCCGGCTATCTCTCTCCCCATTTAAGCTTTGTCCTTAATATCTGAAAGTAATCTCTCTCAACCGGGATAATAAGCCTTGTCTTAAAAGGCGACCTCTTGATTTCCACAACGTCATCCTTCCTGAGAGAAAATCCAACCTGACCGTCAAGCGTGAGGAACACATCCTCACTGACAGATTTAAGTATTATCTCTATAAGCGCGTCATCCGGAAGCACAGTGGGCCTGTTTGTCAGTGTATGCGGGCATATAGGCGTAAGGATAATACAGTCAAGCGTAGGATAAAGCACAGGGCCGCCTGCTGCCAATGAGTATGCTGTTGAACCTGTCGGAGTTGATACTATAAGCCCGTCTGCCTTAAAGACGGTTACATAGGCCTTGTTAATATATGTTTCAAGGTCAATAATCCTTGCAAGGGCGCCCTTATTTATAACCACATCATTCAGCACAGTATATTCAGCAATTTTTTCCCCATGCCTGTGTATGTGCGCGGTAAGCATCAGCCTGTCTTCAATCGAATATTCGCCTGAGAGTGTCTTGTCCATTGCATTGCACACTTCCTCTTTCTGAACCTCTGTGATGAAACCAAGCCCTCCGAGATTGACTCCGAGTATGGGAATGCCTCTTTCACAGACAAGCCGTGCAACATTGAGCATGGTCCCGTCGCCGCCAAGAACAATTATCATATCAACAAGCGAAGGCATCTCAGAGCGTGAATAGCCCTTCATCTTAAGCAAAGAGGCTGTTTCCGTATCCAGAAAAATCTCAAGCCCTCTGTTATTCAGCCACGGCAGGAAATCTTTTAATATCTCTGCCGGTTCTGTCCTTCCTGCTTTAGATACGATTCCAATCTTTTTCATCTATTCCCTCAATCGTAATATCCCTTGCTTCTGTATCTATAATAGCAAATTTTACCCTTATAAAATCATCATGGATTTCTCCGAGGCGTTCAGCCCATTCAATAACGGTGATGCCGTCGCTGTAAATATAATCCCATATCCCTGTTTCATCAATATCAGCGTCTTTTTCAAGCCTGTAAAGGTCAATATGGTAGAGCGGGATTTCACTGTCATATTCCGCAATTATCGTAAAACTTGCGCTTGCAATGTCCCTGTCTGAAAAACCCAGCGCCTGCGCAATGCCTTTAACAAATGTTGTCTTGCCTGCGCCAAGCTCGCCATAGAGGCAGACAACACTATGAGGCCTCAGCAAATTCCCGAGCCTGAAGCCTATCATCTGCGTCTCTTCTGAATTTCTGCTTAAAAACTTCATAGCCATATTCATTCTTTGTCATCATGCATCTTGTATCTTGCATCCTGCATCTGATTATTCTAAAGAATCCCTATAAATCCGCCCTGTCTTCCTGTTGTGCCTTTTGCAAACCTGTATGAATAGTATTTGTCAGGATGACAGTAGGTGCACTCTTCAGATACCCATATATTCTTTTCGTGAATCCCCGCAGATATTGCCTGATATTTGTTAGCTGATGCAAGGTCAAGGCAATAAAATCCCCCCATCCCCCCTTTACTAAAGGGGGGCAAAGGGGGATTATGATATTCGCCATTGCCTGTTGCCTTTTTAACAGACTCAAGGACATCATACCCTACGTGGTAACAGCACCATCTTATGCTTGGGCCTATGGCTATCTTAATATCAATAGGGAAAGAACTGAACCTCTCTTGCATTGCTTCTATTGATTTCTTAAGTATTGAAGCTGCCGTGCCCCTCCATCCCGCATGAACAACTCCGATTACATTTCTCTTTGCGTCATACAGAAGCACAGGCACGCAGTCTGCAACCTGAACACCAAGCAGAATGCCCTTATTGCTGGTTATCACAGCATCTGCAATTCTGGGACTCAAATCTGAATCCAGCACAAGCACCTTGTCTGTATGTTTCTGTATCGGCAGATAAATCTTTTGCTTATCAATAGATGCAGCTCCGGCTATTTTTTCAATGTCAGTTCCCGGAGATTTGCCAGTAAAAAAGGCCGTTACATGTCTTCAGAATATATCAGGATGTATAAGTGTTTCCATTAGTTTTTTCTGTCATTGCGGCTTGTCCGCAATCTTTCTTTTTATGTGTTAAAGGGTATATAACTCTGAATGATTCCGGTCAAGCCGGAATGACGACACTGAAAATTGCTCGCAATTTATTTTTTAAGCACAGAAAATGCCTCTGGAATCGTATCTATAATATCAGAGGCGATCAGCGAATGCTATCCCTTGCTTTGCGCAGCTATGTCTCCTGCAAGCCCATGCATATAAACTCCAAGGATTGACGCCTCAAGCGGGTTTAATCCCTGCCCTAAAAACCCTGAAAGCATTCCCGTCAGAACATCCCCAGTTCCTGCGCTCGCCATACCTGAATTGCCTGTCGGATTGATGAATACTCTGCCTTCCGGCTCGGCAATTATTGTCGGCACACCTTTGAGGACAAGATATATCCCTGTCTCTTTCGAAAACTTTATCGCCGTATTAATTCTGTCTCCTTCTATTTCATTTTGTAGCTCGGAGTTCAGAGTTTTCTGGCGCTGAACGCTGAACGCTGAACGCTGAACGCTAAGCAGCCTCGCCATCTCTCCTGTATGCGGCGTAAGTATTATCGGAGCCTTTGCTCTTCTGAAGACATGCTTATTGCCTTCAAGTGAATTTATGGCATCAGCATCAATAACTGCCGGCGCTGCTGAATTCAGTAAAAGTTCCCTGACAAGTTTTTTCGTATCATCGGTAACGGATATCCCCGGACCTATTGCAAGAACATCAGCCCTTTCAGAAAGAAATTCCAGAATCTTTTCCAATGCCTTTGATGAAATCGTTCCGTCTCCTTTGTCAGGCAAAGGCAGGGTCATCTCTTCTGTAACCCTTGACTGAAAAACATCCAGCAGTGATTCCGGAACTCCTATTGTCACAAGCCCTGCGCCCGCCCTTAGACATGCCTTCGCACACATGAATGCAGCGCCTGTCTTGCCTCTTGAGCCTGCAATAATAAGCACATGGCCATAATCGCCCTTATGCGAATATCTCTGCCTTTCGGGAATCAATAAAGATATGTCTCTTTTTTCAAGAAGCTCTGCATTAAGCTTTTCCGAGTGAAGCAGTTCCTCCGGAAAACCGATATCTTCAATGAAAAGCCTTCCTGTATAATCAGCGCCAGGATAAAGCAGATGTCCTCTCTTTGGAAGGCCGAATGTTACAGTATAATCCGCCCTGACAGCCTCACCCATAATCTGACCAGTATCGGATGAAATGCCCGAAGGAATGTCAACAGAGATTATCGGAGAATCCGAGGCATTGATAAACGATATAATCTCAGCCGTCTTTCCTGAGATATTTTTGCTCAAACCCGTGCCAAAAATTGCATCTACAACCAAAGCGCTGTGAAGGTCTTTATTAATAACATAATCCCGAAACTCAACTGCAACGCCTGTTTTTTTCGCTGTTTTATATTGTGTAAGACAATCACGACTTAGCTTGTTTTCCTTTGAAAGAAGAATGATTTTTACATTCCAGCCCCATTCATGAAGATTTCGCGCAACCACAATGCCGTCACCGCCGTTATTGCCTCCTCCTGAAAGGACAATCACTTTATGTTTTGCAGATTTGGTATCTGGAGTTTGTCTTTTTTCGCTGACCGCTGAATGCTGACCGCTATATAGCTTTCTTATCTTCTCCGCAACAACAAGCCCTGCCCTCTCCATAAGGACAGTCCCTGAGATGCCATAATCCTTTATGGTAATCCTGTCAATCTCTCTCATCTCTTCAGCGGTTACAACTTTCATTTCCTCAACCCAAACCTTCCCTTGAGTTTCTCAATATCAGGACTTACGCTCGGACTCTGCTGAACATTGAGTTGCTTGGCTTCGTCTTCAACGAGAGGTTTTATATATTCGTAAATCTCTGCAATTGTCTTTTTGCCGTCTTTTAATGCCTTGAGGAAATAATATGTGAATACTCCGTGTCCCTTTTCAGTGGATGATGTGCTTATCTGTGTGCCCTGCGTTGCAGAGAGAACAGCCATGTTTGATGGGATTGCCTTAATATCAGTCATCTTCACAAGCGGCCTCGCACCTTTTGCCAAAACGCTTCTTCGGCCGGCGTCTGAGAAACAGGCATCAAGGACAACTGTTACTTCT
>CAZHHV010000042.1:0-1119 GCA_964532335.1 uncultured Nitrospiraceae bacterium | reverse complement strand
GAAGTTTTCCGAGATTGTCATAAAGCCTTTTTAATGGATAACCTGTTACATTCAGATAATTCGGGTCTCCGTCATAAGGAACAAGATATGCCTCTCCTGTCGATGGGTCAGGTGCCCCATGGCCTGAGTAGTATACAAATACCTTACTGTCATTCTTTGCCTTATTCTTCAGCCATGCCTCAAGAGATTTCTCCATAGATGATTTTGTAGCCTTTTCGTCTGTAATAAGCTCTATGTTCCTTTCTTTAAATCCAAGGGCCTTGATGTAGTCTTTAACCAACTTTGCATCATCATAAGAGTAATCCGACTTCGGAATATTCTGATAACCTTCTATGCCGATGATAACAGCAAGGTCATTTTCACCTATGATTTTTGCAGACTGTGCAAAAGTCGGCTTGTCTATGTCTGACTGTACGGAAGGAGATTTTGATTCTTTTTGCGTCTTGGCGCCCTCAATGGCGGCATTAACAATGGCTTTCAGTTCTTCCGTCTTTCTCTTTTCTTCCAATATTCGGCGCTCTTCTGCTATTTTCGCCTGCTTAAGGCTATTTAACGTTTCAATGACCAAATTGGTCTTATTATATGCTTCTCTAATGGAAAGATTACTCAAGTTACGAGATTGATCCAATGCAAGTTTTTTTTGCCTATTTATTGCTGAATCTAAATCTGCACCTTTACTTATTAATATTTTTGCAGTCTCCAAGTGTCCGTTATATACCGCCTCACTTAATGCGGCAATATCATAAGAATCCTTTCCTTTTTCCAAAAGTTTCTTGACTATATCGTTGCATCCTCCTGCAGCAGCATAATAAAGTAATGGCGGACACTGACCACCCTTATTGACTAACTCATAAGCATTGTCCACCAATATCCTGTATGTTTCGTTTCCGCATGATATGTCACTGTTGTTATATATATAATACATAAAAGCCGAGAGTCCCCGCCCATCATCTTCACATGCATTAGCCCCCTTAGCGAGCAAGTCTTTAACAGTGTTGACATCTTGGCTTTTTGCTGCCCTACTTAAAGGCGTCATAGACGTTGTTGCGCAACCTGAAAGCAAACCAAATACGATAAGAATTAAAATAGATAGAAAAATCCCTCTCATCCCCCACCTCC
>CAZHHV010000041.1:13264-13953 GCA_964532335.1 uncultured Nitrospiraceae bacterium | reverse complement strand
CTGCCTAAATTTCCAAAGGGTATAAGCTTTGGAGTTCTTATAGTCCAGCACATGCCTCACGGCTTTACAGGGCCGCTCGCTAAAAGACTCGATACTATGTGTCAAATTCATGTTAAGGAGGCTGAAGAGGGGGATGCAATTGAACCGGGACTTGCCCTTGTTGCGCCCTCAGGTCTTCATATGAAGGTTACACCCCCCTTTAATTCCCCCCTTATTAAGGGGGGACATAAGGGGGTTAGACTCGATATGGAACCTCTAAACACAGCACACAGGCCTTCCGTTGACGTTCTTTTTCAGTCGGTTGCGGAAAACTACGGCAGCCGTGCAATGGGTGTAATTCTTACAGGCATGGGGTCTGATGGGGTAAAAGGCATAAGGCTGATGAAAGAGCAGGGCGCTGTTACCCTCGCTCAGGATGAGGAAACATCAACAATATTTGGGATGCCAAAGGTTGCAATAGAAAGCGGGGTTATTGATAAGGTAGCGCCCATAACCTCGATGGCGGAAGAGATTCTTAAAAGAGCATAGATGCCTTTACAGGACTGTTACTAATAAGTTCATAAGAAAGCGAACAATTTTCAAAAAATCTCCCCTCGCCCCTCTTTACTAAAGAGGGGAATTCCCTCCCTTTGGAAAAGGGAGGTTAGGAGGGATTTTATAGATAATGTCATCTTACTTATGAACTCCTT
>CAZHHV010000041.1:1271-13254 GCA_964532335.1 uncultured Nitrospiraceae bacterium | reverse complement strand
CTGTAACACTTCTTTACACTTTTTGTACTGTCATTCCGGCTTGTCCGGAATCTTTCCCCTTTTAAAAGAAGGATTCCCGTGATCCCGAACGAGTCGGGACGGGAATGACAGAAAACGTAAAGTTATTTATGAGGCATTACACTATATGCCTTTACGGGACTGTTACCTCAGAGAGTAATTATCACAGATGTCCCTGAACCCTCGGCGCTCCGTATCTCCATACTGCCATTGTGGTCCTCAATTATCTTTTTGCATATTGAAAGGCCAAGTCCGGTACCTTCTTTTCTGGTTGTAAAAAACGGGTCAAATATCTTGTCTATTATATCTTTTCTGATACCAATGCCATCATCCTTTGTCGTTATTATCACTCTGTCTTTCTTCTTCTCAACAGCTATATCTATATTTCTGCTCCCTGCATTCAGGGCATTATCTATAAGGTTCATGAAAACCTGAGTCAACTTATCCATATCCGCCTTGATTGTAACTGAAGGGTTAATTATTAAATTTACCTCTACCTCTTCTTTTTTTGCCTCAAAATAATGTTTTATTTTTCCCATAAGAACATTTAAGTCCAACTCTCTTATATACGGCTTTGAGGGTCTGCTGTACACGAGTAGTTCTTCAAGAAGGTTCTTCAGTCTGTAGGTTTCTTTAAGCACTGCCTGCAGAAGGGCATTATGCTGTTCTGATTTTATTTCACGCTCCAAAATCTGCACTATGGATGATATACCAAAAAGGGGATTCCGTATTTCATGCGCAACCCCGGCAATAACCTTTGCTATGGCCTCGAAATGCTGCTTTTTTCTTATCTCTGCCTGAAGCTTTTTTATCTCGGTAAGGTCACGGAATACCACAACAGTTCCTGTCTTTTCTCCATTCATATCAAGAAAGGATGAATTGCTGAAACCGACAGGAATTGTCTCTGTGCCAGCCGGAATCTCTACCTCTCTGCCAAATGCGATGTCTATGACCAAGAAATCAGATGCCTGAGGAAGGACATCTTTGAGTCTTCTGCCAATAATAGAGTCGTTGATTTTTAGTATGTCGAATGCAGCAGGGTTTGATCTTATGATTCTATCCTCTCTGTCAAAGACCATAATCCCCATTGCCATATTACTGAATACTGCATCTGAAAACTCTTTTTCCATCGTTAGCTCATTGTAAATCTGGGCCGTATTTATGGCGGCTGTTGCCTGGTTTGCAAAGAGATGTACAACAGCCTTCTCAGCATCAGTCATGAAAAAATCCCTTTTCTTAAAAAGTGTCAGGCAGCCGAATACTGAACCCTTTAGTTTTAAAGGAATTGACGCCATGTACAGGAAACCATATTTCTGTATTAAATCACTAAGGCATTCAACATCCTGAATTCTGATTGTCTCTATAGAGCGTTCCTCCTCAATGGACCTTCCGATAAAAGACTCCTCAACCGGAAGCGAGTCGGGCAGCAGCTCTTTTTCAATATTAGATACAGTTCCAATATGTAATCTTCCATCTCTTTCCATTAACCAGAGTATGGCTGCATCCATATTGGCAAAGACCGTAGCAGAGGAGACAATAGACTGTGTGAGTGTATGCAAGTTCAGATCCCGAATCGCTTCAATAGATATATTATGGAGCTTTATCAGGCTGGATATATCCTCTTTTTTGCCCTCAATCAGTCTTTGGTTTTCAATAGCAGATGCAATCTCGGATGCCAAGATTTCAAGGGAATGAAGCGAAGTCTTTGTTATCTCTTCTTTCTTGCCTGTTACAAGAACTCCAAGCACAGGGAAAACGTTACAGCGAAGGCAGCCATAGATTTTTTCTTTGCCGGCCACTGCCTGAGGGCTTCTGCAGAGCGTACCGCTTATCAACCAGCACCTCTCATCTGCACTATTAAAGGCAGGGCAGTTTTCATATGTGCAATGGTTGACCTCCCTGCATCTCTTCCTCTGATGCGAGAGGATTGGAACTATAATAATATTGCCGAATGAATCAGGAGCGCCTATGTCGGCGGCTTTCTTTAAAGAAGGTTTTGCCTCTCTTATTATTTTTATAAAAGGGTGGTCTCCTGCGAGAGACAACTCAGATGCACAGAAACCGTTGCTTATACCGGCATTGAATTCCTGCAACAGCAAGCCTGCTTCCTTGTCTATAAGACAGAGCGATGAATAGTCATAACCCATCTGGTTCAAGATTGCATTGAGAAACTGCTCGATAATTTCTCTGAGCGTACGGTCTCCTCTGAAAACATGGGATGACAGTTCGGCAATCACACCGAGTTCCTTTGTCTTCTGCCTTACGGCATTTTCCAGATTTACATGAGACTTTTCTATGCTTTCCGCCATCTCATTAAAACAAGAAGCAAGAGAGCCGATCTCATCGCTATTCTTGAGTTCAATCCTGTAATTGAGCTTCCCGCTCTTTAATATCTCAGCGCCTTTATTGAGAATTTCTATGGGTTTTAATATCATTTTTCTTAGAACAATGACTAAAAATATTTCACTGAGAAATCCGATCAATACGGCAAAAATGACAAGACGCTTTGCTGTTTCATTAATCTCGGTCAGTGCCTTTTTTATTGATGTCTTGATGACTATCATGCCCCTTGTCTCATCTTGAGGATTATGACAGGCATGGCATCTGAACTCATTTTCAAGAGGTTTATAGAAGATAATCTCATCCCTGTAAGCAACATGCGTCTCCCTGTGAACATTGAATACCTCTTCGGGTATAGGGATGTCTGTATTAAATGCCTGCAAACCATCGGTGCCTGCAACCCCGATTTTTACTTCTTCAAAACGGCTGAGATCGTTGATCCGGCGGCTGACCTCTAATGGATTTTTTTCGAGCATTGAATCCGTGACATGCTGTGCGGTTATATTAGCAACCTGAAGAGATTTCTCTTTATAAAATTCAAGTATAAGGCTTTTTTCTCTTTGGAGAATCAGGTGCGTGAGAAGTCCAAAAAATAAGACTACGCCGGCCATGAGTATCCAAAAAAATTTTGCACCGAGACTTTTTTTAATGTTACCTTCCCCGAATAATTTTTATTTATATTTTTATAAAGTATAGTAGAACATAATACTTAAAAAATTCAATTATGCGAAGAAGCTTGATAGAAGGGGAGGGGATTTGTAAGGAGAGACTTATTTTCAATATCCTGATAAAATTAAAGCGAGGTAATTATGAAGCTTAAACCTGTTGCATTAGGCATAGCGCTCGGCAGTGTATGGGGCGCCTCTCTTTTTATAACTACATGGATTTCTTATTACTCCGGTTATGGAAAACTTTTCCTTGAAGTCCTTGCACAATCAATATATCCGGGTTACACCATAACTCCGCTTGGAAGTTTTCTTGGGCTGCTCTATGGTTTTGCTGACGGCTTTGTGAGCGCGGCGCTGATTGGCTATATTTATAATAAAGTTGTGAAATGAGGGGAAAATGTCAAAGGTCTATTTTGTATCAGCAAGAGTAAAAAAATGGAAATATGCTGACAGCATGCCCGGCAAACTCGAACGGGCGCTGAAGGAAATTAATCTTTCGGCACATTTTGATAAGGATGAATGGATAGCAGTGAAAACTCATTTCGGTTCAGAAGGTGCCCACAGGGTTGTAAGGCCTGTGTTTTTGAGGAAGGTTGTGGATGCTTTGAAAGGTATAGATGCCAAGCCTTTTGTGACAGATACCGTACGTATAAAGGGGCTGGATTACCTTGAAGTCGCAAACCAGAACGGAATAAATTCACTCTCAGTAGGAGCGCCTGTTGTACTTGCTGACGGGCTATACGGCAATGACAACATAATGGTGAAAGCAGTCGAGATTCTTGGTGAAATAGCAGTTGCAAGCCTTATCCATGATGTTCCCGCAATGGTAGTTTGTTCGCATGTTAAGGGACATATTCAGGCTGGTTATGCAGGCGCAATTAAAAACCTTGCTATGGGAGGGGTAAGCTCAAGTCACAGGCACTGCGGATGGAAATGCGGAAGGGGAGCAATGCATACGATAGGCGAGGGCAAGCTGTTATGGGATGAAGAAAAATGCGCGCTCTGCCTTCAATGCGAGGAAATATGCCCGCTTGAAGTCATAAAATTTGAAAATGAACTGTTTACCTATAACGAAGATGACTGCTGGAGGTGCGGTAGGTGCACCAGGGTCTGCCCGGAAGGCGCCTTAGCACTTCAGGGAGATGATGAGAGGTTCATGAAGTCGCTTGCAGAGGCTGCAAATGCTGTTTTAAGCACTTTCAAGCCTAATAAGGTGCTTTATATAAATTTTCTTACAGAAATACAACCGGAATGTGATTGCATGCCGGCAGCTGATGTGCCGGTTATGCAGGATCAGGGAATTCTTATCTCTGATGACATTGTGGCGATAGAGCAGGCAGCAATAGATATTCTCTTAAAGGCAAAGCCACTACCTCAATCAGCGGCAATCGCGCCTGGAAAGCAAGGAAGGCAAACAAAGGATATTCTTTTTAAGCTGTCAGGGAAGCCTTACCGCATACAGATTGAGGAGGCCGGCAGGCTCGGGCTTGGAAACAGAGACTACGAACTTATTGAAATTTAACGCAATTCCACTAACCCATACCTCAGAAACTCAACCAGCATTAGGCATCTCGTGGTTTTGCCTATTTGTTAATTTTACATAATATATCTTATCGGACATACGCTATAAACAAAGGTTGTTGGTAAGTTGTTATTAAGACGATATGCAATGAGGCTCAGACCAATGTCTGTATAGGTTTCTACGGATTTGAATGAGTTTTAGGCAGGCTGAAATATCTTTAAAATCAATTAGTTATGAGGAAAGATTGGGATGCCGATAAGCTTACCCTTTTGAATGCCCTGAATCCTTACAGAAATAAGGGATCCGCGAGTATGGCTGCCTGAAGGCACTATAACTTTCAAGTAATTACCTGTTATCCCGGAGCATGTACCGTCCATATTGCTATCTTCTATTAGAACATCAAGGGTTTTACCGATGTGCTCTAACATATACCCTGCTTTTTTTCTTTCACTAAGCAATGCTAAGCGCTGTGCACGCTCCTTTTTTGTTCCAGGCGACGTTTTGTCAGGCATTTGCGAGGCAAAGGTCCCTGGCCTTGACGAAAAAGGGAATACATGCATGTATGAGATAGGAAGGTGTTCAAGTAGTGTGTATGTGTTTTGAAATTCCGTGTCCCCTTCGCCGGGGAAGCCTACAATTACATCTGTACCGATTGAAATTCCTGGTATTCTTTTTGAGATGCGCTTGATTTTAAAGGAAAAATGACCTGAATTATATGTCCTGTTCATTAATTTCAGTATCCTGTCGTCTCCGCTCTGGAGAGGTATGTGCAAATGATTGCATATCCTCTTGTCTGTAAGGAGGTCAAGAAGCTCGTCATCTATTTCACGTACCTCTATAGAACTGAGGCGCATCCCTTAATTGTCGTTTGTTTTAAGATAGTTTCGATAAGTTTTGAAAGTGTTACTTTAGGTTTTAAATCAACGCCGTAGGTGCCTAAATGAATGCCTGTCAGGACTATTTCGTTATACCCTGATGATACCGCTCCAACAGCCCCACTGATAACTGTATCAGGGATTATGCTTTTTGAAGCTCCCCTTGCTTTCGGGATTGCACAATAACTGCATGAATAATTACATCCGTCCTGTATTTTAAGAAAAAATCTGCTTTTTGCTATTGTTGTAAGACATGAAGAAGCATCTATGGTTTTGTTTGATAACCTACCGATAATGCTAAGTTTATTGGTATTGTTTACTATTGCCTCCACACCTTTTATTGATTGCACTGACTCTTTGTTGAGTTCGGAATAACAACCAGTAACAAATACCCGCGCCCCTGCCCTATGCGCCTTTCTTATTAGCTGCCTTGATTGACAGTCGCTCTTTGCAGTCACGGTGCAGGTGTTCACAATGCAGACATCAGGTTTTTCGGCTACATCAACGATTTGATGTCCGCTGCTCTTAAGCGAGCCTTCAATTAAGGAGCTTTCGGCCTGATTTACCTTACAACCCAGTGTTAATACAGAGATTTTCACTGTATGCTCCCTTGCGGGTGTTGTTGCTTAGACTTGTGAGTCTGCCTTCGAGAGAGTGCCTCATCGCTATTCTAATCTCAACATTGACTAACCTGCCACGGAGCGACTTATCACCCACAAAATTGACTATCTTGTTTGTCCTTGTCCTGCCTGTCATCCTATCCTTGTCTGTTTTGCTTGCACCCTCAACAAGCACTTCCTGAAGTGCCCCTTTAAGTGACTCATTTTTCCTTAAAGTAATGTCGTCCTGAAGCCCAAGTATATCATTGAGCCGCTGCGACGTTATTTCCTCATTAATATTTTCTTCCATCTCTGCGGCTTTAGTCCCTTGTCGTGGAGAAAATTTAAAGGCAAAAATGCCGTCAAATTCAATGTTTCTTAAGGCTTTAATGGTCATGGAATGGTCATTGTCCGTTTCAGAGGGAAAACCTGCGATAAGGTCTGTTGTTATTGCAATACTTGGGATACTTTCCTTGAGTTTTCTGACCTTTTCAATGTAGTCTTCAATAGCATATCCCCTGTTCATAAGCTTAAGTATTCTGCTTGAACCTGATTGAAGCGGCAAATGAATATGTTCGCAGATTTTCGGCAGCTCTTTAATGCAAGAAATAAGTTCGTTAGAGAGATCCCGTGGGTGTGATGTGACAAACCTTATCCTCTCAACCCCTTTTATGGTGTCTATTTTTCTCAAAAGTCCGGGGAAATCAGTGTCGCTGAGATAAGAGTTAACATTCTGGCCGAGAAGAGTTACTTCCTTAAATCCTTTTTCAGCCAGCTCATGTATTTCTTCATATATATTTTGACTGGGTCTGCTCCTTTCTCTGCCCCTCGTATAAGGCACTATGCAATAACTGCAAAAATTATTACACCCGTACATTATGGATACCCATGCCTTAACATCTTCCCTTCTCTCTGCAGGAAGGTTCATATGTTGAATCTCAGGGTTATCCTCAATGCAAACCATAGCATTTGTTGTTAACATAGCGCTTAATTTGTGGATATTCTGCGGGCCAAACACATAATCCACATGAGGGCTCCTCTTAAGTATATCCCTACCCTTCTGCTGTGCAATGCAGCCGGCAACAGCTATCTTAAGCAATGGGTTTTTGGTTTTTAATAATTTTATCCTTCCGAGTTCGCTTCTGAATTTTTGTTCTGCCTTCTGCCTTATGCTGCAGGTATTAAAGATTATGAGGTCTGCATCTTCAGTATGCGCAGTCTCGGTATAGCCTTCAGCCTTAAGAATGCCTGCCATTTTCTCAGAGTCATGGGCGTTCATCTGGCATCCGAATGTATGAATATGAACTTTTCGCTGCATCTTAAAATTTAACATGCGGGATGAGCTTGCGGCAAGAGCATGATTAAGATATGTATAAGGAGGCTGTGACTGGATTGCCGATGGCTCGTAGAGAGGCAAGATTCACAGGTCTGTCAGAATAGGGGCTGAATCTCCACGAAGTGGAGCGGATAGCCCCGCATGAGAACTGGTAAGACCCTATATATTGTACTAACATCTGCACCATTGAAATGGTAGTTTAATATTGCCGAAAAACAGGCACAGCCTCCTTCCGTATCAGGCGGCTTTTTTAACGTATATCTCTTTTGCAATGTCAGGATCTATTGCGATTGCCGTCTCTTCAACCTGAATAACAAGGGAAGGTTTTTTCTGCAGCAGCCTTATTACGCATCCGGCAGTTATCCCCATAGAACTGAGCCTGTTAAGCCTTGATGTTTCGGCTGATACAATAAAAACTATCCTTCCTTTCAGCCCGACTTCAAAGTCAGTCAGCCTGACAACCAGCGGTTCTATTTCTATTTTATATTTCTTGCAGCATTCACCTCTTGGTATCGCCTTTCCATGAGGGCATTTGGGAGGATGTCCAAGAAAAGTGCAGACGCTTTCTGTCAATTCTTCGCTAAGAATGTGTTCCATCTTGCATGCGTCAGCATCTACAGCGGGCTCGGTAAGCTCAAAAACATCAGTAAAGAGCTGTTCTGCAAGACGATGCCTGCGGATAAGCCCTTTTGCAAGCATACGGCCTTTTTCTGTGAATCCAACCTTATCCTCCTTAAGAATGATAAGATTATTTTTTATCATTTCATTAACCAGTTCATCAAAATTAACATCATCGGAGTTTAATTTAAACCTGTTGAACTCCGTGCGCCCCTCTTCTTCAAGCAGCCATATAAGCTCTAACGCTTCATCTATTCTTTCCTGTTCCATTATTACTCCTTTCAGTGTCAGTTTTTGGTGTCAGTGTCAAAAAATTACTGACACTATTAACTGATACTAAACACTTTTATTGCCCGAATGGCAGCGCTAAATCCATCACCTTATCAAAGCTTTTCCTGTGAATAGGGCAAGGCCCATAGCTGAGTAATTTTTCCATATGTTCTTTTGTGCAGTATCCTTTATGCTTCTCGAAGCCGTATTCAGGGTAGATTTCGTGATATTGCTGCATCAGTCTGTCTCTTGTGACTTTTGCGACTATTGATGCTGCTGCGATAGAGGCGCTGACAGATTCCCCCTTTATCGGACAAATTTGCTTAATATGCACCTGGGGCAACTTCACAGCGTCTATAAGTAAAAGGTCCGGTTCTGCCGAAAGGGCTTTTATTGCCTTTTCCATCGCATGTTTTGTCGCTCTGAGAATGTTAATCTTGTCTATCTCCCCGGCATCCACTATTCCCACGCCAACGTCAAGGCAGCAACCCAATATATCGTCAAACAGGCTTTCTCTTTCGGTTTCAGGCACTTTCTTTGAATCCCGCAGTCCCTTTATTGTTTTACCATCAGGCATGACCACGGCAGAAGCCACAACCGGCCCTGCCAATGGCCCCCTTCCTGCCTCATCTATCCCGGCAATCCTGCAAAACCCCTTTTGCCTCAGGGATTCATCATACCGGAAGATATCCATTAAGCCTCTTCTTTTACAAATTCTCTTTCTTTCTCTTTTATACGTGTGCCCTTGCCTTTTTTGCCTCGCAGGTAGTAAAGCTTAGCCCTTGTTACCGAACCCTGTTTAATTACTTCAATCTTGTCTATGTTTGGAGAATACAGCGGAAATATCCTTTCAACCCCGATGCCAAAAGATATCTTTCTGACCATAAAAGACTCTCTTGTTCCGCCGCCGCGCCTTGCGATAACAACGCCCTCAAAAGGCTGGAGCCTTTCTTTGTCTCCTTCAACAACCTTTACGGATACCTTGACAGTGTCGCCGACATTGAATGCGGGAACTTCTTTCATGTATCCTCTTTCAATTGATTCAATCATATTCATGTTTTTTCTCTTCCTCCTTTATTTCCGAAACCACTTTATAATCCTCGTCTTTCAACGGAATTCTCTGCATAAGATCAGGCCTTCTGACAATGGTTAATCTTAAAGCCTCTTTTCTTCTCCACTGAGCTATTGCCCTGTGATTTCCTGACAGCAAAACCTCCGGCACCTTAAGCCCTCTGAAATCAGGAGGCCTTGTGTAATGCGGATATTCAAGTATCCCGCAGGCAAATGATTCTTCTTCAGCAGAGCGCTCATCTCCAAGCACACCGGGGATAAGCCTCACAATGCTGTCTATTATAACCAAAGCAGGCAGTTCTCCGCCAGTCAAAACATAATCACCTATGGAAATTTCCTCATCAACAAGGCTTTTTACTCTTTCATCTATAGCCTCATACCTCCCGCATATGAGAATCATATTTTGATTTTGTCCGGACATAGAAAGCGCCATATCCTGACTGAATGTCTTACCCTGCGGAGTCAGCATAACAACTCGCCTTGGAATGCCATCGGATTTAATATGCTCCACGGCGCTGAAGAACGGCTCAGGTTTCATCACCATGCCCGGCCCGCCGCCATAAGGATAATCATCCACAGTCCTGTGCCTGTCGGTCGTAAAATCCCTCAGATTATGGACATTTACTTCAATAATATTTCTTTCTGCTGCTCTCTTAAGGATGCTCTCGTTGAGGTAGGCATTAAATATCTCAGGAAAGATTGTAATTACGTCAAATCTCATCCCTGCGAGTCTCCGGCTGGCATCTATTTCTTTTTCTCTTTTTCGAGGCCGGCTTTCTTTTTCATCAGTTCCTCTGCCTTTTTATCATCGCCTGATTTCCGGTATGCATCTGACAGGGAATCCAGCGCCTCTGAAGTGCCTTCCATATCACCAGCGTTGCTGCTGACATCATAAGCCCTCATATAAAAAATTGCGGCATCCTGAAAATGCCCCTGTTTTAAAGAAAGCATTCCTATTCCCCTGAGAGTCATGGCAATTTTCTTGCTGTCTCCGAGTTCCTTGTCAATCGCAAGTGACTTCATATAAAACTCTCTTGATTCGAAATAAAGGCCCTTCTGAGCATTTATCTCAGCCATCAGCCTTAAGGAATTTGACTCTTCAGCCCTTTGTTTGTTTTCTCTGTTGAGACTAAGCGCGGTATTAGCAATTGCAGCAGCTTCATCATATTTGCCTTCTGCAAAGGAAATTCTTCCCATCAGATTCCATCTGCTTCCTACGCGAAGCCCTTTATCCAAGGACAAAGACTTGTCAACCCACTCCTTTGCCTTCGCAGTATTTTTCTCCTTTAAATAAATCCTTGCCTTCTCATACGCTGCATCTGATCTGATTTCATTGCTTAAATCAGGCATGGAGAAAGCTATATCAATAAATTCATGTGCGTTTGAGGTATTGCCTTTTTTCTGATATAGCACAGCTATATTTATAAGATTAACTGCAATCCCCTCAATATTCTCAATTGAACGGTTTACCTTCAGCGCTTCCATGTAATAAGCCAAAGCCTTTTCGTAATCGCCTTTTTCCATAGCCTTCGTTGCGTTTTGATTGTATTCAACTGCCCTCAGGTTAACGGCGGACAATGTTTGAGTTTGAGCTCCGCCGCAGCCGATAAGAAGCAGACAGCATATGGTACACAGTAAACAGAAGAAAATTTCTTTGACTGCCTTTAGCTGATAGCTGATAGCTGATGGCTGATGGCTGCTATTCATAGCTGTCTCCGTGAATTAGGCTGTCCTTTGGCTTTTCAATAAAGAGGCGTATGGGCCATATCTGCTTTAAAGACTTTACAACTTCACCGGTGTCGCTCAATGCGTCCTCGCCTTTATTTAAAAGCGGCGGCACTTTCGGAGCAGCCTTCTCTACCGCATCCTTAAGGTTTGCCGTTGTTTTCTCTGCATTGTCCATTGTTCTGTTAAGTTTATCAATCACAGGATTTATTTTATCGTTTATAGACGAAACAGTTTTATCAACATTTTTAAGGGCTTTTGAAGCATCGGACGAAACGCTTGAAATATTACTGTCAGCGTTCTTTAAGAGCTTATCAGCATTTTCCTTTGTTGCATTAAGGCCGGAGGACAATGTTTTAAGGTTTGCAAGGGCCTGCTTTATGTCGCCCTTCGGGTCATTCACGTAGCCTATTATATCTCTTATCTCATTCAACACCGGCTTAACTTCTTCAGCAATATCTTCCAGTCCCCTTGCCTTCTCATTCTGGATAACGCCTCCGTCTCCGATAACAGGCTTATTCGCGCTGCCCACGCTAATGTCTATAACGCCCTCGCCTATGAAGCCTTCTTTCGTAAGTATTGCCTTTGAATCCTGCCTTATCCATTTGCTGTATTTCTTGCTGATTAAAAGGGTGACTTTAACCTTTGCATTTTCATCAAGCGACATGGAATCTATTTTTCCGATCTTAAATCCTGAAAGCTTGACAGGCATGCCCTCAAAAAATCCCGTGCCTTTATCAACCGTAAAATTAATCCTGTATTTAGCCGTAAAGATACCGCGTTCAATTCCAATAGAAACCACGGTAGCAATTATGCCTGCGACTGCAATAATAAAAAACAATCAGACTTTTCCTTTCAGCTTTAGGAATCTCGGGTCAGTTTCTTTCATAAAATTTCCCCTTCTTTAAGGTGTAAACGCTGTCTGCTCTAATATAATCCAG
>CAZHHV010000041.1:0-1261 GCA_964532335.1 uncultured Nitrospiraceae bacterium | reverse complement strand
GAAACAGCGAGGCCCTGCCCTCTTTTTCACGCTGGAACGCAGTAATGGTTTCCAGTACTTTACTTCTGATATCAGAACTTACGCCGTCAAAAACTGAATCGTAAATAACCAAATCCGGCTCCATAAGCATTGCCCTTGTAACCCCTGCAAGCCTCTTTTTGTAGACCGGCAAAGGGCCGGGAAGCACAGCTATGTCATCATCATAGCCTATTTTACCCAAAATGCTTATCATTTTCTCATCCATGTCATGATGTGATAAGGATGAATGATAAGACCAGGGCAGCATTATGTTTTCCCAGACCTTGAGATTGCTTATAAGCCCCCCATTGTTCAAAACGATACCCATTCTTTTCCTCGCAGCATTGAGCTCGCTGTATGAAAAAGATGATACCTCCTTTCCAAAAATAAAAATCTTGCCTGAATCCAGCCTTGTCAGCCCTGTGAATATTCTCAGGAGAAGGTTTTTCTCGAACTCGGTTTCTGTCAAAACAACACAAACCCTTCCCTTTGAGACAGCCAGTGAAGCGCAATCTAAAAATCCCTTAAGGCTTGCACATTCAAGTGTAATCATAGGAAAAATATAAGGGTTATTATCCCATCAAAGATAAACACAAAAAACAGGCTCTGCATTGTCGCCTTTGTTGTTGCCTGCGGTATTTTGGTTATGCTTCCGCTGCTGACCTTAAGCCCCTGAGAACAGCTCACTGCTGAGATTACCAGCCCGAACAGAAGGCTTTTCACGAGAGATGCGGACAACTCCGGGATGGTCAAAGAAGTCAGTATCCCTGTCGTGTGCTGCTCGAATGGAATGCCCCAGAATAACGATGTGACAATTATGCCTCCGAGTATGGCTGCAAGTTCAAAATAAAAAGTCAGCATGACCGCTGACAATGTAAGCGCAATAATCCTTGGCATTATCAGGTATCGTTCAGGGTCTATGCCCATCATTTCAATGCTCGCAATCTCGCCCTGCGCATTCATGGAGCCAAGTTCTGCGGATATTGCGGTAACGCTTCTTGCAATTACTACTATTGCGGCAAATAACGGGCCTAACTCTCTTATTACAACCCAAACCAGTATTTTCCCTATAAGCTCTCCCCTTCCTACGCCTACGAGGCTTGTAATCTGGCTTATTATGACAATCCCGATTAACAGCCCTATGATTACCATCTTGCCTAAAGTCTCAATTCCGGCAAAGTATATCTGCCTAAAGAAAACAGTGCGCACAGGGCTGATTCTAAGAGAAGGAAGATTTTTAAAT